>NZ_JAXBRE020000011.1:104664-131961 GCF_047520985.2 Stenotrophomonas sp. BR163 | reverse complement strand
CTACATCGAGATGTTCTACAACCCGATCCGCCGGCATGGTTCCGCTGGCGGACTGTCACCGGTAGAGTTTGAAAGGCGCTACGCGCAGAGCGGCAACTGAGTGTCTACAGAACTCTGGCCGGTCCAGTCTTTGATGGGAGCGACAGCAAGTGGCACCCGCGTCGCGGTCGCGCCTACTTCCAGCCCACCACCGAGCAACTGCCGAAGCTCGAGCAGCGCTGGACCGACATCGTCACCAGTGGCCCGGCCCAGGACGTGGTGACGCCGCGCAACATCAAACTGCCGCTGGATGCGATCGACGGTGACATTGTCGCGCTGACCGACCTGTCCGACTCGAGGTTCTACCGCGCAGAAGGTCGCATTCTCGGGTCCAAGCCGATCCTGTTCCGCTACGACTCAGGCACTGCAGGCTGGGTCCTCCAGTCGCGCTGATCCTGAACCCGCAGGGCGTGCCACCGCCCTGCGGCTCTCATACTCTTACCAGAGCACCCACGATGAAAAGACCGCTGCTGGCGCTGTGCGCCATCGCTGCATCTGTACTGCCTTCGGTCGCTGCCGCTGAAACCGAAGCAGGCTACTACGCCGCCCTCCGTGCCATCGATGCCCACCACCAGGCGCGCAACATGGACGCCAGTGCGCGCCCGGGCATCGGCCAGTTCGTGGCGCATGACCAGCGGCAGCACTTCGCCACCGGCTCGGCTGCGTTCGGCCGCGCCTATGGCAATGGCTGGCGTACCGAGGGCGAGTATGTGGTTCGCCGCACAGACGCCTATTCCAGCGGCTCCACCACCTTTGCCTCCAGCCTCAATCATCATGACGTGCGTTCGCAGCGGTTGATGTTGAACGTCTATCGTGATTTCGCCCTGAACGAAGCCTGGTCGGTGTATGGCACCGCAGGTGCTGGCCTCTCGCACATCCAATCGGGCGGCTGGCAGGGATCGCCGAACCGTCAATACGGCAAGGCCAGCCGTACCGGCCTGGCCTGGTCATTGGGCGCCGGCATCTCGGTAACTGCCGGGAAGAACACGACCGTCGACCTGGGCTATCGCTATGCGGACCTGGGCCGTACCGAAAGCGGCTGGAACACCTTCGCCAACGCCCGTGGTTTGCAGGACGAGAAGCTGCAGCTGGATCTGGTGTCGCGCGAAGCGACGCTGGGGTTGCGGTACGCGTTCTGAACCGATCACGGTGCCGATGGGCAATCGATCATTTCTCGTCGTTGTCCTATGCCTGGGCATCTGCCAGATCCCTAGCATTTCCTCTCGAAGGGAATGCCCTTCGGCCGAGCCCAGACATAGCGCGGCTTGAGCGCTTCTAGACCTATCAACAACTGGATATTCAACATCATGAACAAGCTTGCAATTGCACTTTCGGCCGCGCTGACACTGGGCGCTGCCGCATCGGCTCACGCCGCTGACGCCACCATCACCTTCACCGGCAAGGTCGTCGCGTCGACCTGTTCGGTCCACGTCAGCACGGGCTCCAACACCGTCGCTCTGCGCCAGATCAATGCAGGCGCATTCAAGGGCGATCCCTCCGTGGGCAGCACGCCGTTCAGGATGACGCTGAAGGCCGGCTCCGGTACCGCAACCTGCGCCAAGGACAAGGCACGGCTGATTGTCGACCAGACTGCCAGCGACATCAATGCGGACGGCATGATCACTGATACCGCGGGTGGTACGGGGACCCGGACCAACGCTCTCGTCAAGTTCCTGGACGCTGACAACGGCGACGCAGCGATCGACCTGACCAAGCGCGACGACCCCGCCCTGCAGCGTGACAAGGATACTGGCGAGTTCAAATACAACTGGATCGCGCGCTATCACGCACCGGGCGGCGCTGCTCTGACCGAGGGTGATTTCAGCGGCAGGCTGGTCTTCGATATCGACAACTACTGATCCGTACTGCCGGGGGCACTACGCCCCCGGCAATCACCTGATTGCCGAGGATGCCTTCATGCCTATCATCCATCGAACACTGATGTGCTGCGCGCTTGCGGCGCCGACACTCCTGGCTAGTGTCGGGGTCGAAGCCAAGGTCGTGGTTGAATCCAATCGCGTGATCTACGCGGAAGGCACCAAAGAGCTGAGTGTCCGGACGCAGAACGCAGGCAGCGGTCCGGTGCTGGTGCAGGCCTGGGTCAGCGAATACGGCGCCCGAACGCCACCTTCGCAGAGCAACGCTCCGTTTGTGGTACTGCCCCCCGTCGTGCGCGTGGATGAGGGAAAGCACCAGGTGTTCAGGCTGCGCGCTCTCAGGAGCGACCTGCCTGCGGATCGCGAGAGCGTGTTCACCTTCAGCCTTGCAGAAATACCTGCTACCCCGGCGGGCGAGTCAAGTTCCAGCGCGGTGGTCAGTATCGTGTTCCGCAATCGGCTCAAGCTGTTCTATCGGCCGCAGGCGATCAGCAAGCTTGACGCCGCCTCTGCCATCGACAGTCTCCGATGGTCTGTAGTGCCTCAGGGTCACGGTTGGGCACTGCAGGCAGAAAACAACAGCCCCTTCCATGTCAGCACGGTCAGGGCTTCGATAACCGTGAATGGCCGCAAGACCGAAGCCAGCAATGTTGACATGCTTCGCCCCTATTCCAAGCACTCGTTCCCGTTGCCGGGTGCCGCGCCGACTTCATCGGGCACGGTCACTTTCAAGTACATCAATGACCACGGCGGCGACGTCGAACGCACGATGCCCCTGACCACGAACTGATCCGCCACCCCTCGCTGACCTGCACCACCTGGGCTCCGCCCGGGACGGCAGCGCCTTGCCCAAACACTGGACCATGACCATGACCCGACATGCCACGCACAACTCGCTCTGCCGTCGCCCGTTGGCGGCCGCAGTGGTGGCCGCGCTGCTGCCGATGTCCGCATGGGCCGCGCCGAAGGTGGAGTTCAACCCGGATCTGCTGTTCGGCATGGGCAGCGAACACGTGGACCTGAGCCGGTTCGAGCGTGGCGATCTGCTGCCGGGCACCTACAACGCGGATATCAGCATCAACGGCCAGGTCGTTGACCGACGGGATATCGTGGCTCGCGTTGCCCAGGACGACGAGGTGCGCATCTGCTTCGATGCAGCGCTCTTCGAGCTGATGGGCCTGGACGAGAAGCGGCTGGACGCCGAGCGCTCGTCTGGTGAGGGTGCCGCAAGCACCTTGCTGCCGCTGCCGGCCGAGTCCAGTTGTGAACACCTGGACGCTTTCATTCCGGGTGCAACGAGCGAGTTCGACGTTGGCGAGCAGGCGCTGCTGATCAGCATTCCGCAGATCTATCTGGCCCGCACCCCGCGTGGCTGGGTGGACCCGGCAAAGTGGGACAAGGGTATCGCCGCTGCCACCCTGGGCTACAGCCTCAGCCACGATCGCTATCGCAACGGTGGCACGGAGAGCCAGAGCACCAGCATGACCGTGGATGCCGGCCTGAACCTGGGGCAATGGCGGCTGCGCCACAGTGGCTATCTTCACCACAGCAACGACGATGGCATGCGCTACGCGGCGGGGCGCAGCTACCTTCAGCGCAACGTGCCGTCGCTGAACGCGCAGTTGACCGTGGGTGAGTCCTCCACCAGCGGCGACATGCTGCAGGGCGTGAACTACCGTGGAGCGAACATCACCACCGACCCGCGCATGCTGCCGGATGGTGCCAGCAATTTCGCACCCGTGGTGCGCGGTGTCGCGCAGACCAATGCGCGGGTAACCATCCGCCAGCGTGGCTTCGTGATTCACGAGACCAGCGTGGCGCCGGGCCCCTTTGAAATTGACGACCTGCAGATCTATGGCGCCAGCGGCGACATCGAGGTGGAGGTCACCGAGGCCGATGGCCGCATCGAGCGCTTCGTGGTGCCGTTCACCGCCATGCCGCAGCTGCTGCGCCCCGGCCAGCAGCGCTACAGCATTACCGCAGGTGAACTGCGTGATGACCAGTTCGTGCAGAAGCCGCGCTTCGTCGAGGCGACGCTGCGCAGGGGCGTGAGCAACCGGTTCACCGGCTACGCGGGTGCCACGGCAGCGTCGGGCTATACCGGGTTGGTGCTGGGCGGTGCCTGGTCGACGCCCATCGGTGCGTTTTCCGGCGATGTCACCTTCAGCGACGCGCGGATCCTGGGCAGCGACGGCGGCGTCGAGCGCCGCCGTGGCCAGTCGTATCGCGTTGCGTACAACAAGGCGCTGTTCGACGACAACACCAACATCACGATGGCGGCCTACCGCTATTCGACCAGCGACTTCCTGACCCTGGCCGACGCCATGCGCCTGCGTGGCAATGTAGGCCAGGAGGCCGGCTATGACATCGTGGGGCGCCAGCGCAACCGCCTGGACCTGACCGTCAACCAGCGCCTGCAGGACGGCAAGGGCCAGCTGACGTTCACCGGCAGCACCAGTGACTACTGGGACCAGAACCGCCGCCAGACCAGCTTCTCGCTGGGCTATGGCAGCCGCATCGGGCGCGCCAGCTATACGATCAGCGCGCGTCGCACGCTGGAATCGTCGCTGTTCTCCAGCAACGCGGCGAAGGCCACCAACAGCGTGTACCTCAGCGTCAGTGTGCCGCTGGGCGTGCCGGCCAGCGCGCCGCGCCTGGATGTGAATTCAAGCCGCGACAGCAGCGGGCGCAACGGCTACGGCGTGGGCGTGATCGGATCCCTTGGCGACACCGGCCTGGGCAGCTACAGCGCCTCGCTCAATCGAGACGGCGACCGTTCCAGCTACGGCGTCAGTGCCAACTATCAGTTGCCGGTGGCACACGTCACCGGTTCCTTCAACCGCGCAACGCAGAGCAGCCGGCTGTCGCTGGGCGCCAGTGGCGGCCTGGTGGTGCATGGTGGTGGCATCACGCTGGCCCAGCGCCTGGGTGAGACCGTTGGCCTGGTGCATGTGCCGGGCGCCGCGGGCGCCAGGATCGACAGCGCCACCGGCGTTAAGACCGACTCGCGTGGTTATGCCGTCGTACCGCACCTGAGCCCGTTCCGTCGCAACGAGTTGGGCGTGGACCCCAGTGACCTGTCACTGGACGTCGAACTCAGCGCCGGTTCCGTGTCTGCCATCCCCAACGCAGGTGCGGTGGTGAAGATGGTGCTGCCGACCGCGGTGGGCCGCAATGCGCTGATCGAAGCGCGACTGCCAGACGGCACTGCATTGCCCTTCGGTACGGATGTGCTCAATGCACAGGGCGACGTGGTGGGCGTGGTGGGCCAGGGCAGCCGGCTCTGGGTGCGCGGCCTGGATGAGCAGGGCGAGCTCTTTGTGGCCCATGGGGCAGGTGAGGGGGCGCAGTGCCGCATTCCTTATGACCTGCGCGACAGCCAGAGCGCCGACCTTCTGGTGGCGGCCTGTGTGCTGCCATCCGGTGATCAGGCTCAGCTTGCGGCTGATTGAATCACTTTTGGCATAGAGGGGCACGAAACATGAAATCTCACGTACGGAAATGGACCAGGCAAGGACTGCTGCCGATGATGACGGCCGTAGCCATGGCTATCGCTGCTCCCGCCATGGCGCGTTGCGATTATGCCGGCGATCTTCGAGCGACACTTACCGGACTTCGGTTCACGGTGAATGGTGTACAGAATGGCAGGCCGATCTCGCCGTGGTACAGCGTGTCGCCTGGCACAACTGCCGGTGGCTGCACTGCCGGCAACCTTGGAACTTTGGATGTAACTGGGCGTGCCACGACATTGGGCAGCTACACGGAAGGACGGTTCACCTACTCCATCTATGATTCTGGGGTTCCGGGCCTTGGCTTCATCGTTGCGGTCCGGAGCGATGAGCGGATGAACGACATCGACTATCAACCAGTGCTGGCGGGTACGACCAACTCCAAAGTAGTTTTTGACGACTGGCTATACCTGGACCTGCGAATCCGCTTCATCAAGGTTGGCGACATTCCGGAAGGCACCTTGTCTGTACCGGAGATTACCATGGTGGACTACGTCGTTCGCGACCACACGACGAAGCAAGACTACGGAACGCTGAGGCTTGGCGCGACCTCGATTGATGGCATCTACCGCAAGCTCTGCTACCCCAGGAACACATCGGTGAACATGGGCCGTGCGCTGCAGACGGAGTTCTCCACGCGTTACAGCCACAGTGCGCCGCGTACCTTCGATATCGTGCTGGACTGCGAGGAGAAGGTCGGTGATGTCCTGTTCTATCTGGAGGAAAATGCGGCCAGCCTGCTGCTTGATCGTGATCGGGGATTGGTTGAAGTCAGCGGTGGGGCAAAGGGCATCGCGCTGCAGATGACGGACGTGGGCGGAACGCCGATTCCGTTCGATACGGTCAGGCCGTTCGGCCACAGCGGTGATGCCGCCGGCGAGTTGCGGCGTACCTTCGAGGCACGCTATGTGCAGACCGTCGGTGATGCCGATGACATCGTGCCGGGCAATGCGAACGCCTCCATTTCCATCGTGATGGCCTACCCATGACCCGTCGACTGGCAGCCTGCGGCATGACGGTGGCACGGGTGCTCGTGGCCTGCCTGCTGCTGATCAGCGTGGGTGACGCCGCAGCGCAGGTTGCACTGCCCAGCACCAGGGTCGTCATCCGGGCCGAACAGGGCGCGGTAACCGTACCGCTTCGCAACATGGGGGAGGTGCCGGTGCTGGTACAGGCCTGGATTGCCGAAGGTGACCCGAATCAGCCGCCGGAGCAGTCAGCGGCACCGTTTGCAATGGCGCCACCGTTGATGCGGCTTGACCCCGGCAAGGACAAGCCGCTGCGCATCAGAACGCTGGCAACGCGCGCGCCCACCGATGCGCGAGAGCACCTGTACTGGTTGAACGTGCACACCATTTTATCGCGTTCGCAAGACCCGCAGGGCGATCGGCTGGAATTGCCGGTGCGCAGCATCTACAAGCTGCTGTACCGGCCTGAAGGCCTTCCAGCGCCAAGCGTGAAGCGGGCAGAGGCGGTCGAGCTGCAGTTGCGGAGCGAGGGCGCGGCGCGATCCCTGGTCGTGACCAATCCGACGCCGTATTACCTGAACCTGGGCGACGTAACGTTGGTGCACGCGTCGGGTGATACCCGCTTGGGCAACCCGCATGTGGCACCGTTCGGCAACGTCGCGATTCCGATACCCGGCGATGCCCCGGATGGAGGACTGAGCGCACGCTTGAACTGGATCGATGATGACGGTCGCCTGCTGCAGATCGTCCGCAAACTGGACCACGGGCCGGCAGTAGACCCACGGGCGGGCGTCAACTGAGACCATTGGCGTGCCGGGCTGCGCCAGACTTGCGCAGCTGGCCTGCGGGAGGGTATACCGTTCGGCATCACGGCTTGAGGCGGCACGTTCCGGCTATGGACCCATCCGCTGGCGAGGTTCTGAACGTGGGTCCTGCGCGGCGGCCAGTTGCGCGTCTTGGGCTTTTGCTGTGCACCTGCGTGCTCGCGCCTGGCATCGCCATGGCGGCCTCCTGCAGCGGCGGTGGTGGCCATACGGACTTCCAACCACCCGCACTGGTGGAGTTCACCGCCCGCGACGTTCCCGTAGGCGCGGGCCTGACACCGTGGCTGCCGGTCAATGGTGGCGCGTCCACCGGCGAGTTCCGCTGCGACTCGAACGCCCCCATCGACTACCGGATGGAGACGCACGGCGGGTTCATCAGCGAACGCTATCGCGAAAGCGGCGCAGAGTACGTGGTGTATGAGACCGGCGTTGCGGGGGTCGGGATGGCGTTCCTGGCGGAATTCGAACGCAGCACCCGCGGACGCCCATCAGCACTGGGCTACGACGAGGTGGTGCTGCATGCAGGCGACAGCGGCACCGGGCCGGTGGGGGCGCGGCTGAAGGTGAAGTACATCCGTACCGGCAACATCGCCTACGGCAGCGCTGCCACCACCCGGGAAATGGTGATCGAGTCACGCCTGTATGAAGGCGCCGCCGGTCCATTGCGGCAGCAGCTGTGGGTAGGTGCAACGACCCTGAAGGTCAAGGACCGCCCGAGCTGCCGCATGCGCACGAAGGAGGTCAACATGGGGTTCGTGCCGGTGGCCGCGTTCACCGGCGTGGGGTCCACCGCCGGCGAACGCAGCTATGAGCTGGTGCTTGACTGTGAGGCCGGTGTCGGGCGGGTGGACTATCAGGTGGTTCCCACCACGGCGGTGCTGGATGCCGCACAGGGCATCGCCGAGGCCAGTGGCGGCGTGGTCGGCGTGGGCTATCAGTTCCTCAACGGCGATGGTTCACCGATGCGCTTCTATGGGTCCGATGAGTTTGGCAGGGGTTCGGCCAATGCCGAGATCCTGCGCAAGACCTTTGGCGTGCGCTATCGGCAGACACTTCCGGCCATCACGCCCGGGCCCGCCAACGCGGGCCTGACCTTCAGTCTGACCTTCCCCTGAGGCCTCATGCCCTATCACGTCCAAGCAAAGACACGGTTGCGTGCTGGTTTCTGGAGCGTTGCATTGTCTCTGCTGCTCCTGGCGCCTGGCGCGCAGGCCGACGTGACCGTGGAAGGCACGCGGGTGATCTATGCAGCAGGCCAGCGTGAGGCGGCGCTGCGATTGAAGAATGACGGCGAACGCGCATCGCTGGTGCAGGCGTGGGTGGCCGACGGCAACCTTCAGCAGACCCCGGAAGCCTCCGAAGCGCCGTTCGTGCTTGACCGCCCGATGCTGCGATTGGACCCCGGTGCATCCCACGCACTGCGGATAAGGGGCATCGCACCGCAGCTGCCGACGGGTGACCACGAGCACCTGTACTGGCTGAACGTGGTGGATGTGCCCGCGCGCGAGGCCAAGGAAGGTGACAACGTAGTGCAGGTGGCCATCCGCTTCCGCATGAAGCTGCTGTACCGCCCGCAGGGGCTCGGGGCGCCGGTGAATCCTGACGGCCAGGTCAGCATGGCCGCTGGCGCGGGCGGGTTGGCGCTGCGCAATGCCGCACGGCACTACTTCAACCTGGCGGGCATGACATTGGTCTCCGCCTCCGGCGAGTGGGCGGTGGATGCGTTCTACCTGGCCCCCGGTGAGAGCCGGATCTTGGCGCTGCCCGAAGAGTTTAGCGGTCCGCTGACGGCGGTGCGCTATGAGTGGGTGGACGATGATGGCGTGCTGCATGCGGTGACGCGGCCGCTCTGACGGCATTGAGGGCGTGGACATGTCGGCATCGGCGTGGCCGTGGCGGTGATGCGGGTTCGGGGCGCTGGCGGTTGGGGATGTGCCGGGCCCAGGTGGGAAGCGTGCCCGTGGCGCGCGTGGGCCCTGAAACACGGGCGTCTGTGGGTGTGCGACAATGCCACCCGCTGTATGAATGTCTCCGTCTGTGCACCGCAGCGCTTGCTGATGGCAAGCCGGTTGTGCGCATGATGGGTTGCCACCGGAAAAGGGTGGCCGGGTGTGGAAACCCGTTTGGTCGATTGATGTTTGATGTCTGCGCTTGCCAGTCGGCGTCGCCTCGTGCGGCGCCGGCTGGCAATCCGCTCGCGTTCCATGGCGGGCGGTACGTGGGGTGTACGCAAGTGCGCCCACCGGCCGATTAATCGACCACCGGTTTCCACACACGTACCGTCCCGCCGCCTTTGTTAAGGGCGGTGGCGCCGTAGCTTGTACGGAGACCTGCCATGAACCCTTCGGACATTCCCCCTTTGCGCGCCCAGTACGCCCCGGCCAACGCCGATGAGGGCGAAGAAGCGAGCGCGACGCCCGACCCCTGCAACCTGATCGCGCTGCTGCACCAGATCGGCCGCGGCGTGGCTGCCGACGGCCAGCCCTGGCCCGAGCGCCATCAACTGCCGGGCCGATGCCTGGCATTGGCCGATGCCGATGGTGCGTTGGCCGGCCTGCGCATCGTCAACGAGATCCTGCTGGCCGCCGAGCGCGCCCGCCAGAACGGTGGCCCGGAACACTACGTGGGCGACCGCGTGATGGAAGGGCTGAAGCTGGCCGCGCTGGCGCTGACCAACCACGCCATTTTTCGTCTGCACCCCGAGTAGACCTACGACGAGCGTGGATGCTGTTGGTGTAGAGCCGAGCCTGCGCTCGGCTCATCGGGCAAAACGCAGCCGAGCGTGGGCTCGGCTCTACAGAATATTCGCATCCTGCCTGGATGCCGTTGGCGGATGGCCCCGCGCTCTGTAGAGCCGAGCCTGCGCTCGGCTCACCGGACGAAACGGAGCCGAGCATGGGCTCGGCTCTACAAGGGGTCCATGCCCGCTCAGAAATCCATCGTCACCGACAACAACACCGTTCTCGGCGCTCCCAGCGCCAGACTGGACAGCAACGGCATGCCCCAGTACGCCTTGTTGGTCACGTTGTTCACCGTGGCCCGCAGCGCAAGGGGCCGCCCGGCTAGCGTGGTGCTGTAGCGCGCGCCGACGTCGAACAACGTCCGCCCCGGCACTGACAGGCGGTTGTCGGCACTGATGTACTGCTTCGACATCGCCGTGGCATTACCTGTCAGAGTCAGGCCTTCCAGCGCGGGCACATCCCATTCCACGCCCAGCTTGGCCTGCCGCTGCGCAATCGCTGTGGCCATGCGGCCTTCATTCACGCCGCCCGCCGTACGGGTCAGTTTCGGCTGTACATAGGCCACGCCACCGAGCAGGCGCACGCCGTCCAGTGGCGCGCCGAAGAAGCCCCATTCCACGCCACGATTCCGCTGTTCGCCGCCAAACGAGAAGATATTCGTGACCGGGTCGGTGTAGCTGCTCGGTCGCTTGATCTCGTACACGCTGAAGGTGTGCGCGAAGCGGCCCAGATCCAGCTTCAGGCCCAGCTCCTTCTGCTTGGTGCGGAACGGCGCGAACACATCACCGGCATTGGCGGCGGTCATCGGCGCGGTGGCGCCCTGGCTGAGGCCTTCGATGTAGTTGGTATAGAGGGAGACCTTGTTGGTCGCCTTCACCAGCAGCGCCGCTGCCGGGGTGGTGGCGCTCTCGTCGTAGCGTGAGGTGCGTGCACCCGTGGCCACGTTGAAGGTCTCGCTGACCACCTGCTGGCGGCGCACACCCAGCGTCAGCTGCACACGTTCATCGGCAAAGGACAAGGTGTCGGCGAAGCCGATGCTGTCCAGCCGCAGTTCGGTATGCGAGATGTGCGGCGCTACGAACGGCGCGGCCGGGCCCCACACCGGGTTGTAGAGGTTGGTGGTCCAGTCCCAGCCCGGCACGCTGCGGCGGCCGTAGTCGTTCTGGGTGTGCTGGTAGTGGGTCACGTTGGCAGCCCACTGGTGGCCGACGCCGCCGGTGTGGAACGAACCGCGCAGGCCGGCATCTCCGGACTGCTTCCTGATATCGAAGGCGAGCTGGCCGATCACCGTGGTGAAGTCGCCGGCCGGATTGAGGATCTGCGCGCTGATCGAGCCGTTGTAGCGGTAGTCGGTCTTGGTGGTGCCGTAGGCCAGGTAGGCCATCAGGGTATCGCTGATATCCAGTTCGCCCCGCAGCATCGCGCCCTTGTCCCGGCTGTCCACGTAGGCCCAGTCCGGGTTGATCAGCGTATCGCCGCGTGGCGGGCGCGGAATGGCCACGCCCGGTGCCAGGCCCACGCCACGCGCCGGACCGTCCACGCGGTCGTCGGCGCTGTACAGATCGGCCGAAAGGCGCGCGCGTTCGCCGCGCCAGTCCAGCGCCAATGAACCGAGCTGCACCTTCTTGCGCTGCTTGCCGACCGCGCCATCACCATCACGGTACGCGCCGTTGAAGCGGATGCCGAACTGCTTGCTGGCACCCAGGCGGCGGCCGGCATCCACATGGGTACCGAACTGCGCATCGGAGGCAAAATTGGCACTGACCCGCAGCAGCGGTTGCTCGCTTGCGCGCTTGGGCACCAGGTTGACGCTGCCACCGACCGAGCCGCCCGGCGGCATGCCGTTGAGCAGCGCAGACGGTCCCTTCAGCACCTCGATGCGCTCGAACATTTCCGGCGAGGTGCGGTAGTAGGGCGCCATGCCGCTGAGGCCATTGAAGGTGGTGTCGCTGGTGTTGGAGGCGAAGCCGCGGATCGCGTAGTTCTCGCTCCAGGAGCCGGTGACGCCGTTGCTGAAGACGGTGGGGTCGGTGGCGGCGATGACGTCGGTCAGGTCCTTGGCCTGGCGGTCGCGGATGAAAGATTCGGTGTAGCTGATCGTGCTGAACGGCGTGTCCATGAAGTCCTTGTCGCCGAGCAGGCCGATACGGCCGCCGGCGGCCACCTGGCCGCCGGCATAGTCGCCGGTCACGCGGCGCTGTTCCTGTACCTGCACCGAGGGCAGGGTGGATGGGGCGGTTTCGGCCAGCGCGGCACACGATGCCAGCAGGCCAAGCGCCAGGGCCGAGGCCCGGTAGCGCCGGCACGGGCCGTGCAGATGCGCTTGGCCGCATGACGCGGCGGCAGCGCGGTTCTGCGGGGAAGAAGAGGGGTACGTGGTCATGCCAGGGTCCTGTGAATCTTGGGCGCGAGCGCGCCTGGCGCGCTGCCATCGGCAAGCACGGGAAGAGCGCGCAGCGCAGGGTTGTCGGCTGGGTGGGGACCTGGCGGGAAGTGAGCCTGGGGCTCGGTTCGGGCTGCGCGATGGTTGCGAACCAGACGCATTCCGAATTAGTTGAGTAAATTAAACTAAAGAGACCAAAGCGGACAAGAGGGTCCCTTTGCTGGCACCCTCGGCAGGGTATGAACACGCAACGCGAAACCAAGGTGCCGCCTCGCGGCCGTCCACCGACCATCACCCCCGAGCGCCTGGCCGACATCGGCATCCGCCTGGGTCTGCCCAACCTGAGCATGGCCAACGTGGCCGCCGAACTGGCGGTGACCCAGGCCGCGCTGTACAAGCGCGTGGCCAATTTGGAGGCGTTGAAGCGGCTGGTGGCGGAGGCAGTGTTCCGGCGCTGGCAGATCCCGCGCGCGTCGGCCGATGCGGCGGGCGGCCTGCAGGGCTATCTGATGGTGTTCGTGGAATCGTTGTGCGAGGTGGTGAAGGCGCATCCCGGGTTGCCGCCCTACCTGCTGCGGCGCACGGTGGCGACCGCGCCGATGCTGGAAAAGATTGCCTCGCACCAGGCGCACGTGGCCGAAGTGTTCGGCCTGCCGATGGACAAGGCACGCTGGCTGCTGGCCACAATCGCGTTCTACTGCATCGCCGGCGCCGACACCATCTACGCGATTGCGGATGACGAAGAGGGCCAGGTGATCACCGAGTTCAAGCAGGGCATGCGGGCACTGGTGATCGGGTCGTTGCAGTTGTTGGATGCGGAGGACGCGGACCGATCACCGTGATGCCATCCACGCATGGCGTGGATCTACAATGCGGCCATGCCTGCCACGCCCACCCTTGAAGACCTGCGCCGCTATGCGGTGGCGCGCACCCTGTTCAAGCCGACCACGCTGCTGACCGCGATCCGGAAGCTGGGCTTCGTGCAGGCCGACCCGATCCGGGCACCGGCACGCGCGCAGGACCTGACCCTGCGGCACCGGGTGAAGGACTACCGCGCAGGTGATCTTGAGCGCCGCTATGCGCGCCTGCCGGTGGAAGAGGACTGCCTGGTGAACTACGGCTTCCTGCCGCGCGAGCATCTGGCGCTGATGCACCCGCGCGTGTCCAAGCGCGAATGGGACGCCGAGACCCATCGCCGCGCCGCCGACGTGCTGGCGTTCGTGCGCGAGCGCGGCAGCGTGCACCCGCGCGAGGTGGACCAGGCGTTCGCGCATGGGCGGGTGACCAATTACTGGGGCGGCACCAGCAACGCAAGCACGCATCTGCTTGACGGCATGCACTACCGTGGCCTGCTGCGGGTGCAGCGGCGCGACAGTGGCACCCGCATCTATGCAGTGGCCGAGCACGCCGAGCCGGACGCCAGCGAGCAGGCGCAGGTTGAACGGGCCGCCGCCCTGATCGACCTGGTGGTGCGCAAGTACGCGCCGCTGCCGTCGGCCAGCCTGACCTATCTGGTGCGCCTGCTGGGCTATGGCGCTCCGCATCTGACCGAGCAGACCCGGCAGGCGCTGGCGTTGGCCAAGCAACAACTGGCCAGCTGCACGCTGGAGGGCACCACCTGGTACTGGCCGGCGGACGAGAACCCGCGCTCGCGCCGCCATGCACCGGACGAACAGGTGCGCCTGCTGGCGCCGTTCGACCCGGTGGTGTGGGACCGCCGCCGCTTCGAGCTGCTGTGGGGATGGGTGTACAAGTTCGAGGCCTACACGCCTGCACCGAAGCGCCAGTATGGCTACTACGCGCTGCCGGTGTTGTGGCATGACCAGGTGGTGGGCTGGGCCAATCTCAGCGTGCGCGACGGTGAGTTGGTATCGAGTGTGGGCTATGCCGGCAAGTCGCTGGCCCGCGACAAGGTGTTTGGTGGCGCGCTTGAAGACGAACTGCAGCGCATGGCGGAGTTCCTGTAGCGTCAAGCGGCGCATGGGTATCTATCTGGTGTCGCGTTGGTGTGTTCGTCTGTGATCGAGCTGGGCTTCGGCTGCTTCCCTGCACACAGTGCTGCACAGCTGGACCCTATCCAGGCACTGACGGCGGAATAGGGCCGCCCGCTATGCACCTGTAGAGCCGAGCCCGCGCTCGGCTGCTCACCGTTCAGGCCGCAGTGCACCTTGCGCTGCGTACGAGTAGCCGAGCATGGGCTCGGCTCTACAGCTACTCAGCGCACCTTGCCTTTGATTGGCACGCTTCCTGGCAGCTGGGAATAGCCGCCATCACCCCAGTGCCGGGTGATGCGCTGGAAGAACAAGGAGTTGGGCACGCGCAGCAGGCAACCGCGCGCGCCTTCGCCACGATCACTCAGCGTGGTGTAGATCAGGTTGATGTCAACCACCTGACCGCACAAGCCCGGCTTGTCCACGCTTTCCAGCACTTCGATGGTGTCATTGATGCGGAACGGGCGCGTGGCGACGATCAGGAACGAACAGAACAGGTTGGACAACACGCTCCATGCGGCGAAGAACGCCACCGCACCGACCGCCATGAACCCGGTCAGCGCGGTCCACAGCACCGAGCGCGACACGCCCAGTCGCTCCAGTATCAACAGCGCGGCCGCCAGATACAGTAGCAAGGCACCGCCGCGGCGCAGGCCCACATGAAGCTCTGGCGCCAGCCTGCCGCGCTGCCGGGCCTGCACCAGCAGCCACGCCAGCGCACGCACCATCATCCATGCGACGCCGAGGATGGCCAGCACCTCGGCCACCGGTACAACCACGGTCAGCCAGTCCTCGATCCAGGCGGGCAGTCCGGCCATGAGGGGTCACAGTGTTGCCGCGCCGCCGGAGATGGTCAGCAGCGCCCCGGAGGTGTAGCTGGCGCTGTCCGAAGCCAGCATCACATAGGCCGAGGCCAGCTCGGCCGGCTGTCCGGGGCGGCCGAACGGCGTCTGTGCGCCGAACTGTTCGACCTCTTGGGCGGCCATGCCTGCGGGAATGAACGGCGTCCAGATCGGGCCGGGCAGCACGGCATTGACGCGGATCTGATGTTCGGCCAGCAGGCCCGCCAGCCCCAGCGTCAGGTTGGCGACGGCGCCCTTGGTCGCGGAGTACGGAAGGATGTTCGGGGTCGGTCGCTTGGAATTGACCGATGCGGTGTTGATGATCGCACCACCACCGCGCAGGTGCGGTACGCACAGCCGGGTCAGATTGAACACGGCATGGACGTTGGTATCGAACGTCCGCTTCCAGTCATCCAGGGTGATGTCGTCGAAGCGCTCGTAGTAGCGCTGGTAGGCCGCGTTGTTCACCAGGATGTCGAGGCCGTCCAGTTCGCTGGCCACGCGGTCCACGAGCGATCGCGCCTGTGCCGGGTCACTGATGTCGCAGGGTACCAGCACGGCTTTGCGCCCGGCCTGTTCGATCTGCTGCTGCACATGGCGGGCGTCGTCCTGCTCGCCATCGAGGTATGCGATGGCAACGTCGGCGCCTTCGCGCGCGAAAGCGATCGCCACCGCCGCGCCGATACCGCTGTCACCGCCGGTGATCAGTGCCTTCTTGCCCTGCAGCAGGCCATGCCCGCGATAACTGTCCTCGCCGTGGTCCGGCCGGGGCTGCATCTGCGCAGTCTTGCCGGGGAAGGATTGCTGCTGGGCCGGGAAGGGCGGGCGTGGGTAGTCTGGCAGGGCCATCGTCACTCTCCGAAAGGAAACCGGTGCCAGTCTCCCTCCAGGCGGGTAAACGGCTGGAGGGCGCGGTGTCGTTGCAGCGTGGACGCCCGCGCGCGCGGCTTCACACTGGATGCGCGATGGTGGTCATGATGCTGTTGGCCGGTTGCCGTGAATCCAGCCGCGTGTGCTGCACGATGATCGGCTGGTCGGATTCGACGAGGGTGGGAAGCCCGTGCCGCGCGGCACAGGTGCCGGATCCTGCAGATCGTTGAAGCGCAGATGGCAGGTGCGCTGCGCCGGCACCGTGATCCGGTAGGGACCCACCGGATCGCGGTCCTCGAAGTAGAGGGTCAGGGTGACATGCGCGTCCTCGCTGCCGGCATTGAGCACACAGCAGGTTTCGTGACTCTGCATCTCCGGTGTCGGGCCGTTGGTCCAGGCTGGAATGTAGCCTTCGGCGATAGCCCAGCGTCGATGCCCGATGCAGGAAGTGTTCGTTTCCATGACGCCGTTTTAGCTGGAGGGGTGTTGCCATCGTGTCCAGTCCCCGCACGGAATCGGTGATGACCATCGGCTACCACGCATCGCATGAGCAGTTCCCGCCCGCCACCTTGCTGGGCCTGGCGCTGCGCGCCGAACAGGCGGGATTCGAGGCCCTGATGTGCTCGGACCATTTCCACCCGTGGACGACCGCACAAGGGCAGTCGGGCCACAGCTGGGTGTGGGCCGGCGCGCTGGCGGTGCAGAGCGCGTTGACCCTGGGCATGGTGACCTGCCCGATGCTGCGCCAGCACCCGGCCTTGGTGGCACAGGCAGCGGCGACGCTGGAGCAGCTGGCGCCGGGCCGGATCTGGCTGGCGCTGGGTACCGGCGAGGCCCTGAACGAGTGCATCACCGGCCAGCCGTGGCCAGCCAAGCGCGAGCGGCAGAAGGCACTGCGCGCTGCGGCCGAGGTGATGCGGCGGCTGTGGGGCGGCGAGCGCGTCGACCACAGCGGCGGCTTCCAGGTGCGCCAGGCGCGACTGTACAGCCGACCGGCCCTTCCCCTGCCGCTGCTGGGTGCAGCCGTCACCGAGGAAACCGCACGCTGGATGGGGGGCTGGGCCGATGGCCTGATCACCATCAGCCAGCCACTTGCGCAGTTGCGGCGTGTGGTGGCGGCGTTCGAGGACGGCGGTGGCAGGGGCAAGCCGATGTACCTGCAGGCCAAGCTCTCCTACGCGCGCGCCGAACAGGCGGCGTTGGACGGTGCGATGGAGCAGTGGAGCGCCAATGTGCTGCCACCGGAACTGGCCGAAGGCCTGGACCAGCCCGAGCAGTTCGAGGCACAGGCCCGGTCGGTCAGTGCCGAGGTGCTGCGCCAGCACGTGCATGTCTCGGCGGATCTTGGCCAGCACCGGGCCTGGCTGCAGGAACTGCAGTCACTGGGCTTCGATCGCATCTACCTGCACAACGTGAACCGCGAGCAGGACCGCTTCATCGATGATTTTGCCGAACACGTGCTGCCCGCCCTGCGCACTCAGGCGCCCTCGGCGGCTAGCCACGCGTAGCCGTGGCCCTGCAGGCAACAGCGGTTATCCTGCATGGTGGTGCCGTGGCCCACCAGCATACGCAGCGGGCCGTGCAGTGGCACCTCTACCTCAACCGGGTTGTCGCCGAAGTTGATCAGTGCAAGCGCCTGGCGGGGTGAATCGCCGTAGCGGAGCATCAGCAGCGCGGGTGAGGGTGGATCGAGCGTGTGTGGCCCCTGCTGCAGCACGGGATGGGCATTGCGTTGCTGCAGCAGCTCGCGCACACGCCGCAGCAGCGAGCCGGGCGTCGCGCGTTGCGCCTCGACATTCACCGTCCGGTAACCGTAAGCGCCGTCTGCCGGAGGCGCGCGCCACGCATGCCGTGGCTGATCGGTAAACCCCGCCCCTGGGCGATCGTGCCAGTGCATCGGCATCCGCACGGCGTTGCGCTCGGGCAGTTCCAGGCAGTCGCCGAGGCCGATTTCCTCGCCATACCGGATCACCGGCACCTGACCCAGCGACAGCAGTGCGGCCCAGGCCATGGCCTGCCACGCGGTGTCGCCGTCCAGCATGGGCGCCAGCCGGCGGCGGATGCCGCGGCGATAGATGCGCATGCCAGGTTCGGGCGCGAAGCACTCCATCACCGCTTCGCGTTCGTCAGGCCGCAGCTGCTCCAGGTCAAGCTCATCATTGTTGCGCAGCCAGGCGATGCGGGTGTGCGGCGGCGCCTGCGATCCGTATTCGGCCATGACCCGGGCCACTTCGCTGGCGTCGCCGCGCGCCAGGGCCAGGAAGAAATGATTGTTCAGATGGAAGTCGAGCAGGTGCGAAAGCCGCCGCCCCTGGCACAGGAAGTCACCGTAGCGGGACGCGCGGACATCCGCTTCGCCGATCAACGGCAGCCCTGGCTGCTGTGCGTCTGCCGTGGCGCGCACTTCCTCCAGCAGCCACAGCCCGTCGTCGCGCGGGTCCGCGTGGCGGGCGCGCTCGACCATGTACGGGACCGCATCCACGCGGAAGCCGGCCACGCCGCGCTGCATCCAGAACGTCATCACCCGCAGCAGTTCGTCGCGTACTGGCGCATGGGCCAGCTCCAGGTCTGGCTCGTGCCGGTAGAACATGTGCCGGTTGAACGCGCCGGCCTCGGCGTCCCATGTCCAGGCAGACGCCTCGATCGGCGGGAACATCGGCTGCAGGCCGTCGTCGGGCACGTGGTCGCTCCACAGGTACCAGCGGCGCCAGGCCGGGTCGCCGCGCTGCGCGGCGACGAACCATGGGTGGGCGCTGGCAGTGTGCTGCATCACCAGCTCGACGATGATGCCCATACCGCGTGCGTCGGCAGCATCGACCAGGCGCTGGAACGCGGTCTGGTCGCCCAGGCGTGGATCGATGCGGTAGTGATCGGTGACATCGTAGCCACCGTCACGGCCGGCGTTGCAGTAGAACGGCAGCAGCCACACATGGCTGATGCCGAGCCACTGCAGGTAGTCCAGCTTTTCGGTGATGCCATCCAGGGTGCCCCAGCCGCGCCCATTGCTGTCGCGGAACAGGTAGGGGTCGACCTGGTAGATCGCGCGCAGCGGGCGCACCGCCATGGGGCTTCTCCGTCACTGGTCACGGGTGACCAGCCTGCTGTCGCCCGTGGCAGCGGTTCGTGAAACGGATGGCACCCTGTCGTGACATGGCATCCACGGACTCTGCATGCGCGGGCGCGCACAGTGAACGCTCATTCCCGGCGCCGAGGAGACTTCCTGCATGGCCCGACGCAAGACGCTTCGCATTGCCACGTTCAACGTCAACGGCATCGGCACACGCTTGCCGCAGCTGTTGGACTGGCTGCACAGGGAATCGCCGGATGTGGTTGCCCTGCAGGAACTGAAGGCGACCGACGCCGCGTTTCCGGCTTCAGTATTGGAAGAGGCGGGCTACGGCGCGCTCTGGCAGGGCGAGGCGCGGTGGAACGGCGTGGCGCTGCTGGCACGAGGGACCACGCCTGTCGAGAGCCGCCGCCGATTGCCGGGCGAGCCCAAGGACACCCAGAGCCGCTACCTGGAGGCGGCGGCGCACGGGGTCATCGTGGGTGCCCTCTACCTGCCCAACGGCAACCCGCAGCCCGGGCCCAGGTTCGACTACAAGCTGCGCTGGATGGAGCGCCTGATCCGGCATGCGCGCAGCTTGGTCGAGCTGCCGCATCCGGCGCTGCTGCTGGGTGATTTCAACGTGATTCCCACCGAAGCCGACGTCTACGACCCCAAGGCCTGGCGCCGCGATGCGCTGTTCCAGCCGGAGGTGCGCGAGGCCTTCGAACGACTGCTGGCGCAGGGCTGGACCGATGCGGTGCGGAAGGTGCACGGCGACGCCACGATCTACACCTTCTGGGATTATTTCCGCCAGCATGCCGAGCGCGACCGTGGGTTGCGCATCGATCATCTGCTGTTGAACCCCGTACTGGCGTCGCGACTGAAGGACGCTGGCGTCGACCGCTGGGTACGCCTACAGGAAAAGGCCAGCGACCACGCGCCGACCTGGGTGACGGTAAGCGCGTGATCAACGGGCGGCTGGGTCCTCGCGTCGCTCGCGGCGTACCCGTGCGCGGGTGCGATACAGACGGCTGTCCGCTTTCTGGATGGTGTCGGCCACCGGCTCGCCGGGCGTGTTGATGGCCGCACCCATCGAGAACGCGCTGGGCGAGAGCGAGGCGTGGTCCTGGTACCAATGCTCCAGTTCGCTCAACCGGCCGTCCGCAGGCGCGACCAGTACCACCATGAATTCGTCGCCGCCCAGACGCACCACCGTCTCCTCCTTGCCCAGCGGCGAGCGCAGGAAGGTGGCGAACTCGACCAGCACGGCGTCGCCACGCCGGTGGCCTTGGGTGTCGTTGATGTGCTTGAAGTGGTCCAGGTCGAACATCACGCAGGCCCAGCGCTCGTCAATCAGTTCATCCAGCCGGTGCAGGTAGCGCCGGTTGTAGCACTGGGTGAGCGGATCCTTGAAGGACATTTCGCGCAGCTGCTGCTCCTGCATCCGCAGCGCGGTGACGTCCTGTGCATGTCCCAGCACGTAGGGTGGGCTGGCCTCGCTGTCGAGCACGTTGTGGTACGCCCAGTAGTGGCGCATACCGTCGGCGGCAATCAGCTCGATCACGCCAGCGTCGGTGTGATTTGCCCGGATCCGAGCGAGGTAGGCCTTGAAGCCCTCGCGTTTTTCCGGCGGCATCAGGTCACACAGGCTGCGCCCGATCATCTGGCTTTCCTCGAAGCCCAGCGACTGCACCGCCGCGGGATTCACCGAGGTCAATGTGCCGTCCAGCGTGTGGGTGCAGATCAGGCCCAGACTGTAGTGGAACAGTCGCCGGTAGCGGGTTTCGCTCGCTTCCAGCGCGTCCAGCGCGGCTCGTTCGTCCGTGATGTCCTGGATCGCCCCGACCAGGCGCGGATGCCCGTCGACCTGTTGCCGGCTGCCGACCACCCGGGTCCAGATCGCGCGCCCGTCGGCGGTGGTCATTGGCAGCTGCACCTCCCAGGACGTGCCTTCGTCGATGCAACGCTGCACTGCTGCCCGGATGATGTTGCGACTGTCTTCGCGATAGAACGACAGCGCGGTGTCGAGCGTCGGTTCAAAATTGCTGCGCACGCCGTGCAACTGCTTGGTTTCGCGCGTCCAGCGCACTTCGTTGGTCACCAGATCCATCTCCCAGCCGCCCACCCGCGCGGCGCGGTTGGTGCGCTCCAGGAAGTCTTCGCTGCGTTTCAGCTCACGATGCAGCGCTTTGGCCTGACCCACCTGCGCCATCAGCGTGCTGCGCTGCTCCAGCACCTGGGTGGTTACGCGGGCAAGGTGCACCATCAGCTCGCGCTGGGACGGAGACAGCACGCCGGGCATCGGATCGAGCAGGCACAATGTACCGATGCGTGCGCCGTGCGCGGAGCCCAGAGGGATGCCAGCGTAGTGACGGATGCGCGGCCCACCCGTCACCAGGGGGTTGGTGGAGAAACGTGGGTCCTGACGCGCATCGGGTATCTCGAACAGCTCGTCCTGGCGTATGGCATGGGTGCAGAAGGAAATTTCGCGGGCCGTTTCGCGGACGCCCTCAAGGCCGATGTTGGCCTTGAACCACTGGCGGTCTTCGGCCACCACGCTGATCAGGCCCATGGTCATGCCGGTTGCGGCGCGGGCGGCGGCGACGATGGCATCGAACACCGGCTCCGGCGGCGTATCCAACAGGTGCAGTCGTTCGATTTCGAGCAGTCGTTCGGCTTCGTCCATGGCGCTTTTCAGGGCTGGGTGGCGAGGGCGGTTGCGGCGGCTGTCTGGGACTAAGGTAGTAGGTGCGGCGTTATGTATCGCCATTGCTGGGTGATGCCGACGTGAGCTGGGTGCGCCGGTTCAGTGCTCGCGCAGCGACGCCTGCAATGCGGTTGCCAGCGCCGCGTCCCCGGACACCAGATCCTGCCAGCGCAACGCAATGCCCTTGCGTCGCCCCTTCTCCGCCAGCTTCAGGCCTTCAGGGTCCACAGTCAGGGTGTAGGGCTTGCCATCGATCTCCAGTTCGCGTCGCAACGGCTTGTCGAGAGGTGTCATCAACGTCTCCTTGCGGGGGCGGAGATGTGGCGTCGCCGCACCGATACGTGACGGTGGTCACGGACGTGCCATCGCCAGGGGAAATCGACGGCGCGCGTGATGCCGATCCGTGGACCAACTTCCGGGTCGGACGGAGGCGGGGTGCCATCGCTGGCGATCACGATGCCATGGCTGCCTGTCACCAGATCGGCGCCGTCGAAGCTGCGGTCCAACCCGAATGCCTGCGAGAGCTTGCCGGGGCCGCTGGCCAGATCGTGGTCCCGGCGCGCGGCGGGGCGCAGCTCGTGCATGCGCTCCAGGCCCGCCAGCGGCTCGACGGCCCGCAGCAGCACCGCCACGCCTTCACCGACCTCTCCGCAGACCACGTTGCTGCCCCAGTGCATGCCGTACGTGAAGTAGACATAGAGGTGGCCGGCCTCACCGAACATGCTGGCCGTGCGCGGCGTTGGCCCGCGATAGGAGTGCGCGGCGGGATCGTCGCTGCCGGCATAGGCTTCAACCTCGACGATGCGGCCAGCGCGACCATCGTCTCGCACCAGCAGCTTGTTGAGCAGCTCCGGCGCAACGTCGGTCGATGGACGCCGGTAGAAGCGGCGCGGCAGGATCTGCAGGGAGGCGGGCAACCAGTCCGGCACGGTGGTGGCAGGCTCGGGAGAAAGACTGTGGCACTGTGGCATCGATCAGGTGAAACGGGCGCAGACGCCGGGTCATTGCGGCGCAGGCGGTGCGGCCAATGCAGCGCGCCGGGCGGCATACACCTCCGGCGTCTGCGGCTTGATGAACAGTGCCACCAGCTCCGGATACTCGCGCTTCACCGCCGTCTCGATGCGGGTGATGCAGGCTTCGATCTGCGGGGTCCGCCGGTCATCCTCGAACTCGGCGCTGAGCATGGCCACCACCTGTTCCGGCCCCATCTGCATGGTGGTCACCCCGTTGGCGCGGCGCAGATCCGGATCGGTTTCGGCCACCGCCATGATCCGCTCGGCCACTGCGGGATGGGCAGGTTCTCCGACCAGCAGGCCCTTGGTCTCACGGGCCAGGAGGAAGGCGGTGGCGGCCAGCACGCCGGCGATGCACAGCGACGCAACGCCATCAAGCACCGGCATGTCCAGCACCTGCGCGGCCACCAGGCCGATCAGTGCGAAGCCCAGCCCGAGCAACGCAGCGCTGTCTTCCAGCAGTACGGTGAAGGTGGAAGGATCCTTGCTGCGGCGGAAGGCTTCGAAGTAGCCAAGTTTGCCTTTGGTACGCCGGAACTCGCGCAGCGCCACCCACCAGGAGCCACCCTCGAACAGGATGGAGATGCCCAGCACGCTGTAGCTCAACGCATGGTTGGTGGCCGGCTCCGGCCTGCGGATGTGCTGGATGCCCTCGTAGGCCGAAACGCCGGCACCGGCCGCGAACACCAGCAGGGCGACGATGAAGCTCCAGAAGTACAGCTCGCGGCCATAGCCGAACGGATGCAGGGAATCCGGCGCCTTGCTGGCACGGCGCAGCCCGTACAGCAGCAGAAGTTCATTCAATGTGTCGACCAGCGAATGCACGCCTTCGCTGAGCATGGCCGAGCTGCCGGAGATGCCGGCTGCGACGAACTTTGCAATGGCAATGGCGAGGTTGCCGGCGAGTGCGGCATAGATGACGAGACGGGAGCCGGAGGGAGCGGACATGTCAGCTGCGGGGTGGGGCGGATGCCTGATATTCCCGATCAGCGCGTGCCTGCTGCGTGCACGGTGCGATCAGCTCCCCTTGGGATTGAGATACAAGCGCGCACCATCCGATTCACGGTACCCCGTCCAGCGTCCGCCGCCCGACGCGCGGAAGCGCCCGAATACGGTGTTGCTGGTGTCTGTCAGCAGCAGCTGGTTGCCCGACAGCACCCAGCGGTTGGCCGAGAAGAAGCCGTCCGGGCAGCCAGCAGGCACGTAGGCGCTGTAGCCACCGAACCACTCACTGTTCTTCAGCTCAATGGTGCAGGTGTTGCCGTTCTCCTGGCCCAGTGTCCAGCTGCCGAACAGATCGTTGTCGCGCACATCGCGGCCGCCACGGTGGCGGTCATGGCTCCAGTCGTCGTTGTCGTCGTGGAAACCGAAGCCCACGTCGATCTCTTTGCTTTCGCTGCGTGACTCGGACTGCGAGCTGCCACTGGTGGTGGTCTGGGTGGTCACCGAGCCACTGGTCCGGGTCTCTGTGCTGCTCGATTGGGTGGTCTGGTCGGTGCGGGTGGTCTGTTCGCCGAAGCCGGACGAGGCGTCCTGGGCGAGGGCGGGCAGGGCCAGGAAGTACAGCGCCGACAGGCAGCTACGGGCAAGCAGGGCAGCCATCGCAGGATCCTCGGAAGGGTGGATCGCGCGAGTATCGAACCGGTGGGGTGGGAGACGGTGTGAGGGCGCGCCCTGAGGCAAGCCAGCCAAGAACAGGTGCTGTCCGCTGAAGAGTCGTGCCGGCCGCTGGCCGGCTCCCCTTTGACGCCCAGATACCGAAGGGATGCCGGCCATCGGCCGGCATGACCCGCAGCCAGGCATGGCCTGGCGCTACGGGTCCGGCTTCACCCTTGCCACCCGTTTCCGGTACTCATACACATTGTCACCGCGGATGCGCTTTTCCTCGGTGCCGGTGACCCGGCCGACCTGCTGGTCCGAGCCGGTGACCGGTTTGGCCTCGATCTCGGTCTCGTGTTCGAAGGAGTGCGATTTGTCGGTGTTGCGGTAATAGCGGTACAGCGCCCAGTACAGCGCGGTTGCGCCGGCCGGACCTGCCGCCAACAGCCAGAGGCCACTGTCGTCGCTCATGTCGATGCCACCAGGAAGGCAATTGCGAGGGCTTCAATGACGGTGCCGGTGGCCAGGGCCGCCAGCAGCATCTTCCATTGCTGCACGGGCACACTGCCCATGGTTTCGCCGGTACGGCCGTTCACTGCGATGTAGTGCAACATGCCGCCGTTCTTTCCGGGCTGGTGATACGAGTACAACCACACCGGCAGGTACATCGACACCCAGCGCGTTCCATGCACCTCCAGCTGCTCCTGTTCCCAACGCACGCCACGGTTGTAGCGCCTCACGGAACCTTCCACCTGCGCGCGGGCGATCGACAGCAGCTGGTCTTCCAGCCGCGGCCGCAGCTTCTCCACGTCGAGGTTGCGCTTCTCGGAGGTGAAGCCAGCCAGGTATGAGGCGTTCCATTTCACCGCGTTCTTGGTATCGAACGGCAGGATGGTGTTGATGATGTTGTTGGTGTTGGCGCGGGTATCGAGATTCCCGCGCTCGGCCGAGGATTCAAGGGGCAGGTCATCAACCGTGAAATCCACCTGGCGTTCGACCTGGTAGACATCGGCGTCGTACAGGGTGCGCTTGTTCTTCTCGGTGCCGACCGTGTATTGCCGGGTCTGGATCTCGCCCTTGCCGGCCACGGCCGCGCTGACGTTGCTGTCCACGATCATGTAGGGCAGGAACACACCCACCACGTTTTCCGGGGTGAACTGCTCCTTGAACGCCTTCAGCGCGAACATGCGGCGCTTGTCGACGAACTGGCGGATGCGCGCGACCGCATCGTCCTTCTTGATGTGGAAGGGCAGCACCGCGTCGGGCACCGCACCATTGCTGATCTGTTCGTTGACGCCGAAGACGTGGCGGCACCAGTGGCAGCGCGCCGTCATCGTACTCTCGGTATTGACCGTGACTTCAGCGCCGCACCCGGTGCATTTGAACGTCATCAGTGCCGAGGTGTCGGCGTCGATGTCACGCGCGCCGGAAGCGATGACCGTGCCGCGCAGCTGGTCGATGGCCTCGCCCAGCCCGAATTCCTCCTCGACCCGCACGCCATGCCATTCGTGACGGCAGTACAGGCAGACGAGAATGTCGGTGCCGGCCTTGGGCCGGATGTCGGTGGCGCCGCACTTCGGGCAGCGGTTGAGGCCGTCCTTCAGCTCGCTGGCCGAGGTATCGATGGCCACAGGATCGGGGGCTTCCACTTCATCGCGGATGGCCTGTGGCAGTTTCGAGGTGTCCAGCGGGAAGCTGCCGGGCAGGGGAGGGACGTCCTGCGGCGAACCGGGCCCATCCAACGACGCCGCCGGCAAGGGCGGCGGCGTCGCGGGCACGGATCCGGGCAGCGGCGGTGGGCCGTTTCTGGGATCGGACATGTGGGTTGTGCGTCCTGCTGTTACAGGCCCAGCGCCTTGGCTTTCAGGGCGTCATAGTCGCCCTGGGTGATCAGGCCCAGGTCCAGCATTTCCTTGGCCTTCTTCAGCTTGGCCACCGGATCGTCGGCAGCCGGCGTGACCGGCTGCTGCATGCCGCCGACACCGAACATGCCCGAGGCCATGCCGACACCGACCAGGCCGGCCGCACCGCCGTTCTCGCCGGCCGACTGGATGCCCTGGGCGACGCTCGCCTGCAGGTTGGAATTGCCGCGCGAGCCGGACAGCGCATCGGCGCGCTGCACGGTCTTCAGCAGTTCGCGGGTGTTGGCGTCGTACTCGATCGAGACAATGGCGGTCTTGACGATGGCCAGGCCGCGATCCGACTTCCACTGGTAGCCCTGCTCGACGGCGGCCGACAGGCTCTGTGCAAAGCCCAGCGAGTCCTGCTGCAGCCTGGTGATGCGGTTGCCCTTGCCCGGATCGTTCGTGTACAGGCTGAAAGCTGGCGCCAGCGAACCGACCACTTCATTGAACAGCTGGCTGGCGGCGGCGTTGTCCAGGTCGGTGAAGTCGAACACCTGGCCCGGCTGCAGGTAGCTGGCCGGCACGAAGTTCTTCACGAACAGGATCGGGTCGACGATCTTCAGCGTGTACGAGCCGCGCGTGACCGCGCCCACCTGGGTATTGAGGAAGCCGTCGTCCCAGTAGATTTCCGACTGGGTACCGAAGCGGTTGTCCGGCAGCTCCTTCAGCGAGACGAAATAGGCCGCCTGCTGCGAACCGGGCTGGCCGCCGAACTTGAAGCGTTCCCAGCTCTGCTTGATGAAGGTGCTGACCAGGCCGTCGCCGGCGAAGATCGACTGCGAGTTCAGATCGTCCGAACGCCACTCGTAGCCGCCCGGTTCGGCGACGAACGCGGTGATCGCGCCGTCCTGGAACAGCAGCAGGCCGTAGCCCTCCGGCACGATGATCTTCGAGCCGTTGCTGATGATGTTGGACGAGCCGCTGGTGTTGGAGCCGCGGCCGGCGTTGGGGGCGCGCGGCACCCCCGCGAACACGGCCGCC
>NZ_JAXBRE020000011.1:0-104654 GCF_047520985.2 Stenotrophomonas sp. BR163 | reverse complement strand
GCCGGCGGGGGGGGGGGGCCCCCCCCCCCCCGCCGCGAACAGGGCCGCCGTCGAGGGCAGGCCCGCGGGCACGGTGTAGAAGTCCTTCCACTGGTCGGCCAGCACACCACCGACCGCACCCTTCACCGCCTGTACCAGACCCATGTCCAACTCCCTGTGATTCGAGGGCAGGCACCATGCCTGCCGAGCTGGGCTGAATATAGCAGCGGGCAGGGACCGCTGTGGTGCCGGAAGATGAATCCAGGCCCTGCCCGGGGGCGCAGGGCCGTGCCTGGCGCTGTCTCTACAACATGTACGGGATCTTGAAGGCGAGAGTGAAGTCCGGTGCATCCGGGGTCAGCCCGATGCCGAGCAGGGTCACCAGTGTGGTGTGCTGGTTGAGCGCGTAGGTCACGCCCAGATTCAGTGATGCCGCGTTGGCGTCGCTGCCGATCACTTTCATCCACTTCCCACCTTGGAAACGGGTGGAAGCGCGGGCGCTGATGCGGTCGCTGAAGGACAGGCTGAGGCTGGTGCGCTCGTTGAACGCAAAGGCCACGCCAGCGCCGAAGTAGACCGCGCCGCCGAGCTTCACGTCACCCGGGTTGACCGTGTCGGGGTTGCTGTCGATATCACTGAAACCACGCGGGAACGAATGCACATAGCCAACGTTGGCGAACAGGATTGCCGGATCGGCGGTCTTGACCATCGACAGGCCCACATTGGCCTGCCACACGCCATTGCCGGTGGGCTGTTCCCTGGGTACGGCGAAGCGGATGTAGTCATCGTCGTCGCGCTCGATCACCTTCCAGTCCAGACCGTAGGGTGCGCGCCCGGTAGGGGCGGTGACTCCGGCGGTGAGCACCGTTTCCGGGCGCCAGCCGCGTTCGCCGAACAAGCGGTAGTTCGCACTCAAGCCGATATCGCCCAGCCCGTTGCCATTGGTTTCTTCCTGCGCGATCGCGGCCGCCGCACCGCCCGCGCCGCCCTTCTGGTAGACGGTGCGCCGCGCCAGGTAAGGCACGTCCAGGTTGAGCGTCAGGTTCGGGCTGACACCCCAACGTGCGGCCAGGTTGTAGGTGAGCGAATCGGATTCAACGTTCTCGATGGCGATGTTGCCGAGGAAGATCGCGTCCAGCGCCAGGAAACCATTGAGGGTGAGCTGCTTGCGGTCGTAGCGGGCGTAGGTGAGGCTGTTCTCGACGGTGAAGCGGCGCGAGAACAGCGCCGACTGCTGTTGTTTCACATCATCCACGCTGCGCCGCGATTCCTGCTTCGCCTGCTGTGCCTCGGCCGCCGTACTGGCGTAGCTCTCGCTACCCTGCGACGTCTGTAACGTCGAGCCATGCTCGACTGCGGCGCCCGTTGCCGCCGCCGTTGCCGGCCCGGTGGGCCCGGTGCGTCCACTCAATCGCGCCTGCATCGCCTGCACCTGCATGTCCAGTTCGCGCAGCCGCCGCACTTCCTGTGCATAGTTGGATTTGAGCTGCTCCAGCTGGCTGGCCAGTGCCTGCACGTCGGCGCCATCGTCCGCCGCTGGCGGCGCGGCGAAGGCGGTGCCCGCCAGCGCCGCCAGCGCCAACGGGGTGATCCTCATCAAGGTGTGCATGTTCGTGTCCTGCGTTGTGGAACACTTCCCCCAACGCCGTGCCGTGGTGCTAGCGGCCCGGCCCCATGCCGCGGTTCATCGCAATCGCCTGGGCCACGTTCTGGCTCAACGGCAGGTTGCCGCCCGCGGTATCCCGCACCAGTTCCAGCCGCAGCTGGTTGCTGGCGATCTGGCCGTCACCGGCCAGGGCGATGCCCTGGCCGACGCTGCCGTTACGTATCCATTGCTGGACCATGCCCTGGCCCTCCACCTGCAGCTGCAGGCGCGTCTGGTTGCCGTCCAGCACTGCGGAGGCCGAGACGCCTGCACCCTGCGCACTGAGCGAATGCGCACCGTCGTCCGACAGGCCCGGCACCGTGCCGTTGCGCACCACCAGCGTGGTCGAATTGCGGGCAACGTTGCCATCGCCGGCCACCTGCACGCTCTGCACCAGGCCATTGGCGTTGGCCAGGCCGGTGCTGTCGATATGGCGGCCCTGCGTGTCCGGCAGCGGCGCATCTGCGGCAGTCACGTGCACGCTGGGCTGGAAGCTCAGTTTCGGGCTGCCGCCGCCGCGGAAGTCCATGCCCAGAGTCAACGCACCCTGCAATACGTTTCCGTTGCCGGCCTGCCACTGCGAGACCATCGTCACCCCGAACCACGCGACGGAATTGCCGCCCACGGTGTAGCGGCCGCGCATCAGGTTCAGTTCGGGATCCGGAATTTCCTTCAGGCCGCGTCCCGGCGCAGCATCCGCCGCCTGCAGGGGCAGGGCGGGGCTCGCCAGCAGCAGGAGCATCAACAGACGGTGGCGGAACATGGCGGAACCTCCTTCAGAACAGGTCGGCGTGGCTGAAGCCGAAATCGACCAGTTCGGCATCGGTGATCGGCCCCTGTCGCGCGTAGAGCGCGCGGGCACTGGGCCGTTCGCTGGGTTGCAGCAGGACTGTGTTGCGATCGAAATCACTGCCGATCACCACGAATACGGCACGCGATGGCCACGCAGCGAGGAATTCAGGCAGCGCCAGGCTGCGGTTGCCAAGGATGGGGTCAGCCACCTCGACCACACCGTCGCGCACCTGCTTGAGCACCACGAAGTGGCGGAAGCCGCGCACGTCCATCAGCACAAGACCCGGAACCCGAAGCGTGCGCAGGCGGGCCTCATCGATGCGATAGCCGCGCCCGCGCATGCCCAGCGATTCCACGTAGCGCTTGATATCGAGCAGCGAGAAGCCACGCTCGGCCACCAGCGCCGGGTCGGACACCCCCATCATCCCTTCGATCACCGTCGCCTCGTCGGTGTCCAGGTGGTAGGCATGGCGCAGGACGGTCGCCAGTGCGGCCGCTCCGCAGCTGTAATCGGTGTGCTGGCGTACCACGTTGCGGTAGCGCCGTTCCTGCATGCTCTCCACCTTCTGCTGCAGCAGCGCGCCATTGGGCAGTACGCCGGCGAAGCCGACGTCGCCCGCCCGCGCGGACGCGCCGCCCAGCAACAGCAGGCAGGCCAGCAGGCGTATCGAGAGACGGTGGCCGAACATCGCATTCTCCGGCAGCAAGGGGGAGCTCCTGTCCCAAGGGGGAGGAGGAACAGGAGCTCCCGGGAACCCGGCCGTTGGCGGACGGCCGGGGTGTTGCGCTTACTCGCCGCTGCCACCACCGCCGCCGGTGCTGGGCTGGGCGACTGCCAGGGCCAGGCTGTTGGCCTGCAGGTTGCCGGTGCCCGCGGCCACGTTCACGCCGATGTTGCCCGAGGCGCCGGAGAAGGCGCTGCCCGACAAGGCTGAGGTGTTGGTCGCGTTGACGTTCACCCAGCGCGTGGTGCTGACCGTGCCGCTGAGGCTGGCATACAGGTCGGCCACGCCCAGTTCGACGAACTGGCTGGTGCCACTCTCACGCGTATCGAAGCCCAGGCCACCCACCCCCGGCCGGTTGGGGTTCATCGTGGCGTTCTGGATTTCGTCGTCCAGATCGATATGGCCGGTGCTGCTGCCACCCGGGTGTGGCAGCTCCCCACTCCAGGTATCCAGATAGTAGTTGGCCATCTGGTAGGCGTTGCCGGTACCGCGGTAGGTGCCGGCGCCATAGGCCAGGGTCAGCCCGCTGACGCCGCCACGCATGCCGACCTGCACGGTATCGGTGTAGGACTGCACGAAGCCGGCGTTGCTGACCGTGTTGCCGGTGGAGACCTGGTTGGAGCTGATGCTCGACTGCGCCACCGCGGTGGTCGCGACCGAGGCCGCCAGCGCGTTCTTCTGCTCGTTGTTGTTGCCCGACGCAATGTTGACGCCGATGTTGCCTGACGCACCGCCGAAGGCATTGCCACCGAGACCTGCGGCATTGGTGACGCCGGAGTTCATCGTCGCGTTGCCGAAGCCGGCCTGGTTGACGAACACCTCGGCGTCGGCCATGCCGAAGCTGAAGGACGCATCGGCAGCGGACAATGACGCGGCATTGTCCTGGGCGTTGTTGTCGCCCGATACCACGTTGAAGCCGAGGTTGCCGGAGGCACCTGCGCCCACGCTGTCACCGATGGAGGCACTGTTGGTGACCAGGCTGTTGCTGGTGGCGTTGTTGCTGATCGACTGGCGGTTGTCGATCACGGCAATGGCCGCCGAGTCGAGGTCGATGTCGCCGGTGATGTTCGGGTCGCCGGAGAAATTGATGTCGGTGCTCAGTCGCAGGTCCTTCTCCAGGTTCACGTCGACGCCGTGGTTGTTCTTTTCCTTGCGTTCGTCGGCCTGGATGGTGCTGTGCTTCTGCACATTGACGTTGACGGTGCGGTTGCGCACGTCGTTGTCGGTGTGATTGTGGGTGTCGTTGCGGGTTTCGCTGACGGTGTGGGTGTGGTTGATGTTCGCGTTGGCGTTCTGGTTGTCCCAGCCATTGGCCGCAGCGGCGGTCGAGGCAGTGGCAATCGCCATGGCGAGCATGGTCCGTTTGACGGTCGCTTTCATGGTGCCCTCTCTCTCATCAGGTGGTGCATCGGTTGGGTGGTTGTCACGGGCGGTCCTGCACGACCAGGCCCAGTACATTGGCCGTGTCATTGCCGCTGCCCGCGATCTGATTGAGTTGCAGGACCCCGTCGAATCCCCGCAGCGCGGTGCTGGTGACGCCGGCGCTGCGGGTGCCCGTCGCGACGCCGCGACCGGCGTCGTCCCGCCCCCCTGCCAACGCGGAACCCTCGGCGGCCAAGGCCGTATCGTCGGTTTCGCGTATGCCCTGTCGGGCCAGCGTCGCGCTGACGACGTTGAGCGTCGTGTTGGCGATGCCGCTGGCCTGGTTGATGGATGCGATGCCGCTGGCACCCGCCAGCGCCTTGCCATCGATGACGGCGGTGGCGTGCATCGGCGCACCCAGCACGCGGTTGCCACCGCGCAGTTGTCGGTTGGCGATCGAGACGTCGGCATGTTCGCCCGTGGCGATGCCGCGCAGGTTGGCCTGCAGATTGAGGTCGCCGGCCGCCTGGTTGACCGCGATGGCGCCGTTCGCGCCGGCCAGTGCATGGCCGTCGATGCGGGCAACGTCGAGGTAGGCGAGCATGCCGCTATAGTCATCGGCCTGCGCGATCAACGGCGTGGCAGGCAGGATCAGCAGCAGCCAGTGCGCCCGCCTCACTTGCCACCTGCCGGGGCCATGCCCTGCAGCGGGAACTGGCCGAGCGCGCCGCGCACGGTCTCGCCGATGCCGCGGGTACTGTTGCCGACCGCGCTGAGCGGCCCGCTCATGGCGCCACCGAGACTGCTGCCGACCATGCCGTCACCGTTGCGGCCGAGCGTACCGCCCAATGCCTGCTGCGTCACACGTTCGACCGTAGTGCCTGCGGGTGCGGTGGCCGTGGCGGCCTGACCTGCCCCCATGTCTGCGTAGTCCTCATCGCTCAGCTCGTCCATCCCGTTTGCCGGGGCACCCGCACCGAGGGCCGCCGCGATCTCGCGCTGGGGTTTCGGGTCGGCGATCAGCGCCATGCCGGGCGGCGCCATGCGATAGGCCGGGCGTGCGGACACATCACGCAACAGGACGATTTCGCCCGGTTGAGCCTTCACGCCCTGGCGTGCACCGGAGGCAGAGGCGCTCGCGCCAACCGACAGCAGGGCCACAGCCAGCGTTGCCAGCAGGCCGCGAATGGGGGTGATGCCGTCCATGCCGATCTCCCGTGGTGGGTGCGGCGGAAGCACGCATCAACCGTGCCAACCCTGCAAGTCTTGGCTGCCTTGGCGTCAGGCGCTGGCAGGCGCAGGGGGCTGCTGCCGCGCTGTTACAGCGGCGTCGGAAAAATGTTGGGATCGCGCTGTACCACGCGCCGCAGGGCAAGGCGGGCGCCCGACTGTCACACGGGTGTTACAGGTGCCGTCGCGGACTGTAACGATGCCGCTTCAGCCGGTGGTCTCTTGACGCGGCGCTCATTGCGCCGCCGTTTAGCGCAGCGCTAGGATCCGCCCATCAAAGGCCGCTGCGGTGGCCGTAGAGGGTCCCGGCGGAGGGCGGCACGCCGGCGATTGCCTGACAGTCCGCCGACGGTGTCCGGATGCTGGGGGAAGCATGGCGGCGGTCCCGGAGGCTTCTACATCACGTTGCGTGCTCTGGTTCGGCGAGCCGCTGGCGAACGAGCGCAGCGCGCTGGCGGCCGCAGGCTGGTACGTGCGCCGCATCCATCCCGACCCGGCGATGGCGATCGGGCTGCGCGGGCGTGATCGGCTGGTCGCTGTGCTGGATCTTCGCCATCTGGATACGCCCGCGCTGCAGTTGCTGGCGCCATGGATCGAACAGCACGTGCATCTGCCCTGGATTGCGGTGCTGCCACCCGGCGCGGGGCCCACGCCGGCAGCGTGGCTGCCCTTGCTGCAGCGCTGCATCTCGCGGTTCACGCTGCCTTTCGGCCTGCAGGACCTGGTGGCTGCGATGCGCCAGCAGTTCGACGCGGATGATCCTTCTGCCAGCGAGGTATGCGCCGGCCAGGGGCCGCGCACACTGATCGGCGAGAGTCCTGCGTTGCATGCGGTGCGCAGCGTGCTGCACAAGTTCGCGCCGGTCGAACTGCCGGTGCTGGTCACCGGCGAAACCGGCACCGGCAAGGAGCTGGCGGCTCACGCGCTGCATGCGTTGTCCGGCCGTGCGGGCAAGCCGTTCATCGCGGTCAACTGCGGTGCCATTCCGGCCAGCCTGGTGCAGTCGGAGCTGTTCGGCCACGAGCGCGGCTCGTTCACCGGCGCCGACAAGCGCCAGATAGGCGTATTCGAAGCCGCACACGGCGGCACCGTGTTCCTCGACGAGGTGGGCGACCTGCCGGCGGAGGCGCAGACCAGCCTGCTGCGCGTGCTGCAGGAAGGCACCTTCGAGCGCGTCGGCAGCAGCCAGCCGCTGCGGGCCGACGTGCGCGTACTCGCGGCCACCCACGTCGAACTGGAGCACGCGGTGGCGCAGGGGCGGTTCCGCAGCGATCTTTACTATCGGCTCAATGTGCTGCGCCTGCTGATGCCGCCCTTGCGCGAGCGTGGCGCCGATGTGCAGCGGCTGGCCGAGCACTTCCTGCGCTGCTTCCGCCTGCGCCACAGCGTGCGTGCACGTGGCTTTGCGCCCGCTGCGCTGCAGGCGATGCGGCGCTTCGGTTGGCCCGGCAACGTGCGTGAACTGCTCAACCGAGTGCAGCGGGCGGCGATCATGGCCGAAGGCGAGCTGATCAGCGAGCGTGACCTTGAACTGGGTGGGGCCGAGCATGCGCCGCCGGGCGCGATGCTGCAGGATGCCCGCGGCCAGGCCGAGCGCGATGTGCTGCTGCAGACCCTGCGCCAGACCGGCTACAACGTCTCCGAGTGCGCACGGCAGATGCAGATCTCGCGGGTGACCGTGTACCGGCTGTGCCGCAAGCATCGTCTGGAACTGCCGGCGCAGCGTTGAGTGCGGATCATGGTTCGCCCGAACGGTAGTGGATGCGGTACAGGTCCAACCCCGCACCGTCTGCGCGCCGCGCCGAATAGGTCAAAGTGTCAGGTTGCGAGCCATCCAGCATCGCACCGTAGCTGTCGCCGGAGGCTTCGTTCACCGGGGAGGGCAATGCATGGCCCGCGTCATAACGGCCTCCACGCTCGTAGGCAATGAACTGGCGGACCGGTGCAGTGGCGAAGTCCAGGGCGCGGGCAAACACCACCGTTTGGCCGTTGCCGAGGAACGTGGCATCGAACTCCTGTGCGGCGGTATTGATGCCACCCGCCAGCGGCCGCGCCAGCTGCGCCACGCCGCCGATCATCGTGGCGCTGTAGAGGTCATGGCCGCCGGCACCGCCCGCGCGATCGCTGGAGAACAACAGCGTACGACCGTCCGGCGAGAGCATCGGCGCGAACTCGTCGGCCGCGCTGTTCACCGCGGGGCCCAGATTCTCCGGTTCGCCGAATCGACCGTCACGTCCAATGCTGACCCGGTACAGATCGTCGCCGCCCTGGCCGCCTGCTCGATCCGAACAGAAATACACCGTGCGGCCATCGGCAGAAAAGGCGGGATCGAAGTCTCGTCCCGGCGTGTTGAACGAGACCGGCGTCGCCGGCCGCCAGCGCTGCCCATCGTGGCGGGAGACCCAAATGTCATACCCGCCCGGACCGCCGGGACGGTTGCGGCTGAACCACAGCGCGGTGTTTCCGTCCGGGCTCAGGGTCAGTCGAATCTCGTCGTACTGCGTGGATGCAACGCCCGGCGCAAAGCGTTCAGCGGAGCCGACGATCTGCAGCACGCTTGAGGGAGTCGCGTGGGGCGACGCAGCAACCAGCAGCATCACGGCCAGCCGCGCTTTCATGCCTGCCGCTCGAAGTCGCTGACCCAGTTGGTTTCCCAGCCGCGCCCGCCATCGGTCGATGCCGCCTGTTCCCAGCGCGCCGAGCGCGGGGTAATGCGTGACCAGATCACCCGCGTCTGGATTGATCGACCGTCGTGCTGGTCTTCGCCGAAGAAGCGGCCGACGCCGGCCTCGAAACCACCGCGCAGCGGCGCGCCGATCCGGGTCGGCTCCCGGCCATCCAGCCACCAGCTCAGCCAATGCCGCTCAGCGGCGTTCCAGGCGCGGATACCCATGCCGCGCAGCGGTGCTCCCGGCACGTCCATCAGGTTGTCGCCTACGTTGCCGAATCCTCCCAGTACCGGCCAGTTGTGCAGGGTGCCGTTGAACGCGTCCCACGCATCACTGCCTGCCAGCCGAGCACGCAGGCGACGATGGCGCACGTTCCAATGGCCCACCAGGAAATCGAAATCGCGCGGTGCATCTGCCAGCTTCGGAAGCGGAGAGGGGGCTGCCGCAGTGCGGCGGAACCAGTTGCGCCAGTTCACTTCCCAGTGCGCGCCGGCATCGTCGGAGAACGCCTGCTCCCACCATGGCTCCTCGCCATGGATGTCATGCCAGCGGAACCAGACGTCGATGGGGCGTCCCTTGAAGTGATCACGACCACGGAAGCTGCCGCCATCGCCTTCGAAGACGCCGCGCACGGGCGCTTCGATATGGGCAGGGTTGCGCCCATCGATCCACCAGATCGACCACGTGGAAGACACCGGATCAAAGGCACGCACGCCCAGACCTCTGTACGGGCCCGAAGGCAACGCCATGACGTTGTCATCGATGGTGCCGAGCCCGCCCAGAGTGAGCCAGACCGCGCTGGCGCCGCTGAAGGCTTCCCAGCGGGTGTCATCCACCAGGCGCTCCTTCAGGCGTTGGTGCCGGACCCGCCAGTTGCCCTGCAACCATTTCCAGTCTTCGCTGTGGCTGGACAGGGGCCGCCCCGAGGGTAGGGCGCTTGAGGCTGCCACTGCGGCCAAGGTGGCCAGGAACTGCCGTCGATCCATGTGCGTGACCCCTTGCCGGAAGTGCCTCCATCGTTGCGGGTGCGAGGGGGATTGACCACGCAGATATCCGGGCTCAGGCTAAGCCACACTTATGGTGACCCAACGCCAGCTTCCATCGCTTGCCGCCATCCGCGCCTTCGAAGCGGCGGCGCGGCTGGGCGGTTTCGCCCGTGCCGCCGAGGAGCTCGACACCAGCGCGGCATCGGTGAGTTACCACGTGCGCCGGCTGGAGGCCCAGACCGGCACCTGCCTGTTCCTGCGCCATGCACAGCACGTAGAACTGACGGCGACGGGTGCCAGCGTCGCGCAGGAGGCCACCCGGGCCTTCGACGCGCTTCGTGCCAGTTTCATGCGCGCCGCTGACATGGATGCGGCGCGACTGCGCCTGTCCGTATTGCCCACGCTGGGCACCAGCTGGTTGACACCGCGGCTGGGCAGTTTCCGCAGCCGCCATCGGAACATCGTGCTGGAACTGGACCTGTCGGCAGAGCCGCAGGACCTGGCCGCCGGGCATTTTGATGCTGCCATCCGCAATGGGCATGGCGAGTGGCCCGGGCTGCAGGCCACGCCCCTGTTCCCCAGCATTTTCACCCCGTTGTGCGCGCCAGCGCTGCTGCCGGCGGCAGACGGGCTCGGGCGCCGGGCCTTGGAGGTTCCGCTGCTCGGCAGGCCCGACTGGTGGGCACTGTGGTTTTCCGCACATGGCGCGATTCCGCCGCCGGCCGAGGAGAGCCTGGTCAGCCCGTTTGCGATGGAGCATCTGGATGTCGGCGCTGCCATTGCCGGGCAGGGCATCGCCATCGGCTCGCCGATCCTGTTCCAGGCCGAACTGGACAGCGGGCGCCTGGTGCAGGCACATCCCGGTGTGGCCAGCGACGGGCGTGGGTTCTGGTTCGTGGCACCGACGGCGCGCAGCCGGAGCGCCAAGGTCATTGCATTCGGTGACTGGCTGGGCGAGCAGGCCGCGCAGGCCAGGCATGCGGCGCGACATCATCTGGCGCGCACGGTGGCGGCATGAACCAGAGCCCTGAACTGCTGCGACGCCTGCTGCGTGCCAAGGACCGGATGGACCATGCCAGCCACGAGGACTGGCCGGTGGCCCGCCTGGCCGAAGTGAGTGCCGTATCCGCGGCGCATTTCGCGCGTTCGTTCAAGCAGGCCTTCGGGCTGCCACCGCATCGCTACCTGCTGAGCCGACGGATTGAACGGGCCGTGGCGATGTTGCGTGACACCGATCTGCCGGTCACCGAGATCGCCGCGCAGACCGGCTGGAGCAGCCTGGGCACCTTCGGCCGCATCTTCCGTGACATCACCGGCGACAGCCCGGGCAACGTGCGCGAGCATGAGCGGGCCGGCCAGGCGACGCCGGCCTGCGTGCCGGAGTGCCACGCACGTGCCGCGCAGCGACCGGACCTGAACATGGCAGTTTTGGAGAAGCGCCGGCGCGCGGCGGTTGCTAACGTGGATCGCACGTGAGGGAGGTCCCATGACAAACACTGTGAACACGGTCGGCCTCTATGTGCGCGACCAGGATGAAGCGCTCGCGTTCTACGTCGGCATGCTCGGTTTCGAAGTGCACACCGATGTGCGCAATGGCAGCTACCGTTGGCTGACGGTACGCAGCCCCGGCCAGGACGGATTCCAGCTGGGGCTGTTCGTTCCGGGCCCGCCCACACACGACGCGGCCACCGCGCAGGCACTGCAGCAGCTGGTGGCGAAAGGCGCAATGCCGCCGCTGGTGCTGGCCGTCGATGACTGCCGGGCACGCTATACGCAATGGCTGGCACAGGGCGTCGAGTTCACCCAGGAGCCGGTCGAACGCTATGGCGCCATCGATGCCGGATTCCGTGACCCGTCCGGCAATGGCTGGAAGATGATCGAAGCCCGATCCGAAGCGAGGCGCCGTCAATGAGCCGGGGTGGCTGGGCGCGGCCCGTGCATCGCTGGACCTCGATCGTCTTCACCCTGGCGGTGATCGCCAATTTCGCCGTTCGCGGGCTGGGGCAGGGCGAGCCGGCAGCGTGGATCACCTATTCGCCACTGCCGCCGCTGTTCCTGCAGCTGTTCACCGGCCTGTACCTGTTCGTGCTGCATTACACCGGGAAACGCCGCAGCGCCACGCTGGGCGCTGCAGGCTGAGGCCGCCTCAGGCGGCAGCGTCGGCGGCGTAGGCCGCCAGCAATGCCGGCAGCTGGTCCATGCGCTGGAAGATCACCTTCGCACTCGCAGCGCGCAGGGCCTCCGGCGTGCTGTGGTGCGGGCCGCCCTCGCTGAAGCCAAACACGGTGGCACCCGCCGCCACGCCGGCGGTCGCGCCGGTCACGGTGTCTTCAATGACCGCGCAGCGCTTCGGATCCACACCCAGCGCGGCAGCGGCCGCCAGATAGACGTCCGGGTGCGGCTTGGTGTTCGGCATGTCCTGGCCGCTGTAGACGTGGTCGCCGAATGCATCGAGGAGGCCGACCTTGCCCAGCTGCAGTTTCACCTTGATCAGGTCGGCACCGGACGCGCAGGCAATGCGGCCACCGGTCGCTGCGGCGATCGCACGCACGGCCTCGGGCGCCCCCCGGATCGGCTCCAGATCCCGTTCCAGCGCCCGGTTGCGCTGCTGGCGGAACTCCTCCAGCCATTCCTCGGTGAACGGCTTGCCGGTGCGCTCTGCGATCAGCCCGGCCAGATGGGCCACGGATTGGCCGAGGAAGACCTCGCCGGCCTGCGCCGGGGTCAGCGGCCAGCCGCGTGCGGTCAGCATTTCCGAGAGCACGCGGGCGACCAGCGGCTCGGAATCGACCAGTACGCCGTCGCAGTCGAACAGCACGGCATCGAAGGGGAAACGGGACATCTACTACTCCGGGAACAGCCAAAAGGGCAAGGCGCCCGCCATTTTCCCATAGCGGGACGGGCAGGGCACGCTGGCCACAGGAACGCTAGACTGCCGGGCCACCTCACCCAGCGCCTGCACGGGAATACCCCTTGAACCGAGTGCGATCCCAGGCCCGGCACCATCGCCTCTTCAGTGCCGGCATCGCCGGCGCGGTGACGCTGGCCGGCAGCTGCCTGCTCCCCGTCCCGTCGTCGGCGCCGCAGTGCAGTTCCTGGTTGCCAGAGTGCTGGCGTCACGATGGCTGCGCGTACAGGCATCGTGACGTTCCTCTGCCCGCCGATCAGCCCAGGTCACACCCTGCAGGCTGTGGCCAGGTGCTGGCCGGCAGCATGTTCTTCAGCGAGGCCGGTGCGTTGATCGCCACATAGCTGGCGCCCAGCAGCTCCTCCAGATCGGCAATCGTCACCAGGTAGTTGTCCAGGCTGCCCAGGTTGGCCTCGTTGGGAATGATCCAGCTGATCGCCTTGGCGGTTCCGGTGTTCGGGTCACGGGTGATGATCGTCTTCCAGAAGAACTCCGGGGTCGGGATGCCATGGCTGGCCAGGAAGTAATCGTTGGCGGCGTCGCCGTAGACCACGCCACCGTAGACGTCCACCGGCGCGATATCGCGGTAGCACTCGGCCACGTTTTCGGCCTTCACCCAGATGCCCTGGTTGAAGCTGGACACCTGCGGGACGATGTTGGTCATGTAGTTGGCGCGGCGGATGTAGGTCGCGTCGTAGTCCATGTGGTTGGACGTGACCAGATGGCCACGGTCATAGCCGGATCTGATGCTGGCGTAGGACGCGGTGCTGGACTGGCCCAGGCAACCGGCCGGCAGGTCCGGGTCCTTGTAGAAGCTGGACGGCCGTGCGGCCGAACCGGTATCGGCGGTAAGCGTGTACTCGTAGCGGGTGGCGCCGTGGATGCTGCAGTCGTAGGTCAGCACGAAGCCGCCCTTGTTGAGGGTGACCACCTGGGCCTGTGCAGCACCGGCAAAAGTACTGAGTACCAAGGCAAAGACAAAGCTTGCAAGGCGCATTTCGATTCTCCAGCAGAAGATTCAGGGCGCAGCCGCCCGTCACGACCTGGCCGGGGCGAGGACATGCGGAGATGCTGCGGAGACGGATGCTGCGGATTGCGGTGGAGCCTGGCCGCGTTGTTGGGCCATCAGCCCTGCGGTGTCATAAGCGTCACAAGCTGGCGCCTTGTGGTCAATGGCGAAAGGGCGAAGCTGTGATCATGCGCAAGCACTGGTGATATGTCAGATCACGCGGCGCGTGGATGACACGCGCGCGTGCTAGGCGCCTGGCAGGCCTGCCAGCTGCGCCCCTGGGCCTGCGGCGGCGGGCGCTACAGGAATGTTTCCTGTTCTTCGTCCGGCGCCAGGCATGCGGCCTTGCTTTGCTCGGTCGAGTGCGCAATGGCCGCCTCGTCGAAACCGGCGCGGCTCAACCACAAACGATTCCAGCGGACCAGTGCGTCGCCGTCGCGTGCCAGGCAGGCATAGCGGACGATCGATTCCAGGTTGTCGATGGTCGGGTACTGCTGGGCGATTTCGTCCAGCCCCTGGCGCATCAGCGGCCAATCGGGCTTCGCTGCGCGGAAGTGATCGGGCGAATATTCGGTGGCCGACCAGTACAGCCGTGCGTAGCGCATGGCCCGCTTCTTCTTGGGTGCACTGGCCATCGAGTGCCGCGCGAAGGCTTCCATCTTCTGCGCGCTGCCACCCCAGGCCGGCGTGAAGTACTCCATGGCAATGAGGTGCAGTGGTTCGTAGTCGGGGAAGGCCTTCGCTGCGCGATCAACGAGCGCCAGCATTTCGTCGTCATCCGCGCTTTCGCGCAGCGCGATCAGCACGTTCATTTCGTGCCAGAACGGGTCGCCGCCGGCAACATCCTCATGCGATTGCAGGTAGGCCCGCGAAACCGCGTTGTACTCATGGAACTGTGCCCAGTCTCCAGCGTTGACGGTGTTGGCGTAACCGTTGCCGCGGTAGCTCCAGGCCAGGTTGAGTGGAATCCGTGCGGTGATCAGGTGGGCCGCCGCAGACTTCGGCGCGTGCTGAACCCAGCGCGCCGCCCATGCAGACCAGTCGTTCCAGACTTGAACCTCCTGCCGCGACGTGCCGATTGCACGCGACATGCAGATGTAGAAACGGCCGAGCCGGGATTGGCCGGCGGCGTTGAGCTCGCCCTTGCGGAAACGCGCGGCCATCGCGTCGAGTGCCGCAAAGTCGTCGTTGGCCATCAGCCGCGCGATTTCCGCGCAGTCGTTGGTCGGTTCGGGGGCATCTTCCGCCAACACTGAAGGGGCGAACAGGCAGGCGACGCTGGAGAGCGTGCCTGCGACGAGCATCCTGTGCATCGGGGGCGTCCTTGCTTTGATGGGAGACTGCGGAGGGCCCGCAGTGCCTCGAAGCATAGCAAGGCGCGCTTTGCGGCATGTTGCGTCGCAAGGTGCCAGCCACCATTCGCACTGGTACGGTCCGATCCGTTGCACCACCACCGACGGGGAGAGACAACGATGCGCAAGGTTCTGCTGCTGTTGATCCTGCTGACCGGGCTGGCGCCCACGGCCCTGGCGGCCACGGTCAAGACCACCCATCGCACCATCCCCAGCTGGGATGGCACGCCCCTCGGGGCCTTCGTCATCGAACCCCAGGAGGCCGGCAGTGACCGCTATCCGCTGCTGGTGATGCCCAGCAGCTGGGCAGTGCCCAGCGTGGAGTACGTGGGCGTGGCTCAGTCGCTGGCGCAGCGCGGCTATGTGGTCATCAGCTACAGCTCGCGCGGCTTCTGGGAGTCCGGCGGCAGCATCGACATCGCCGGGCCCGCCACGATCGAAGATGTCAGTGCCCTGATCGACTGGGCGCTGGCCAACACCCGGGCCGATCCGGCCAGGATCGGTGTCTCTGGCATCTCCTACGGGGCCGGCACCAGCCTGCTGGCGGCGGCACGCGATCCGCGCATCAAGGCCGTTGCCGCGCTGAGCGGCTGGGCCGACCTGCAGGCGTCGCTCTACAGCCATGACACGCCCAGCGCACAGGGCATCGCCCTGCTGGTGGCAGCGGGCCTGGCCACTGGCCGCCCCGGAGCGGAGCTGGCCACCATCAACCGCAATGTGCTGGTCGGCAACTACCAGGGGGCGGTGGACTCGCTGCTGCCGGTAGCGGCACAGCGCAGCCCGGCCAGCAGCCTTGATGAGATCAATGCCAACCAACCCGCGGTATTCCTCGCCAACGCCTTCAACGACAGCCTGTTCCCGCCGGGCCAGCTGGTCGACTTCTTCTCCCGCCTGAAGGGACCCAAGCAGTTGCAGCTGCGCCACGGCGACCACGCCCTCAACGAAGCCTTCGGTGCGCTCGGCATTCCCAATGAGGTCTATGCCACGGTGGGCGACTGGTTCGACCACTACCTCAAGAGCGTGGCCAATGGCATCGATCGCCAGCCGGCGGTGCAGTTGAAGTCGCAGAAGGGCAGCTGGAGCCGTTATCCGGACTGGCAGGCCACCTCTACCGGCGCCGTAAGCTACGGGCTGACCGCGCCGACCGGGCTGCTGCTGCCCTCCGGAGGGCTGGCCGAGAGCGGTGGCGGCACCGGTTGGAACTACCGGATCGGCAGCGGCCTGCTGACTGCCGCCAACTCCGGCGTGGTGATGGCGTCCGGCGCGCTGCAGATGTTCAACCTGCCGCCCGGCGCCTATGTGCCGTTCGTTGGCCGCAACGCCGCAGGCGTCTGGCAAGGCCCGATCTACTGGAGTGCACGCCGCCTGGATGGCGCACCGGAAGTGCGGTTGACGGTGACGCCCACGCGCGCCAACACCACGCTGTATGCCTACCTGTATGCGGAGGATATGCTGGGCAACGGCCAGCTGATCAGCCACAAGCCGTACACCCTGCGCGGCGCCACGCCCGGCCAGCCGAGAACCATCGATCTTCGCCTGGAAGCCAGCAGCTGGAACCTCCCGACCGGCAGCCGGCTGACCCTGGTGGTCGATACCGTGGACCTGCGCTATGCGGGCATCAGCCAGCTGGGCGGTGCGGTGACCTTCAGCTCGCCGGCCAACGCGCCTTCGGTGCTGAAGGTGCCTTTGCATTGATGGGTCAGCGCAGGTCCGGTGGATTCATCGAAGCGTCGCGGACACAGGGATCACCGGCGTCCGGTGTCAGGCGCGCCTCGATGTCCGGTGGAAACCGCGGAATCCTGCTGGTCTGCATCACCACCCAGCGCATGATCGTGTGCAGGTAGTTGAGTGGCAGCATCGTGAGCCACATGAAACCCGGGAGCTGCGCGTCTTCGGCGAAGATGCGCTCCTTGCAGGACGCGAAGCTCCCGCGCTTACCGTCCAGCGGCATGCAGTAGTGCACCGCATCCACGACGGCTGCCGGTCCTTCTTCCATGTAGCGCCGCAGGAACTCCCAGTGGGCATACGCGTTCTCGATGCGGGAGGTCGCGATGCAGAACGCGAACGTCTCCCGTACTGTCACGTCATCCGTGTCCAGGATCAGTCCGCGGACATCCCAGTTGTACCATCCGAAGGTTCCGGTTCCGCGGCCAAGCGTGAAATATACCCGGTCCCAGGGCGCGCTGAGGGTGGTGCCATCCAGCCGGAACACGTGTATCTGCCGATGCTTGCGATCAAGCGCGATCGGATAGTAAGTCCAACGGAACAGCTCGAGGCAAGCCACCCATATGCTCGCTGCAGTGAGGACGGCCAGCATCGCCATGCCTATGAATATCGCCTCCCACAGGCCGTTTTCGTTCGGTAGCCTGTTCACGACCAGCAACCAGAGCAGCATCAGCATGCCGCCCAGCCCGAAGGCAATGCCGATCGCGCCTAGCAGGGCTGCAAAGCCACGTGCGGCGAACCAGCGATCCACCGAAACCAGGCAGTTCGAATTCATCTTCACCACGCACAGCTGCGCCAGCGGCGCGACATCCAGTCGCTTCTTCCGCAGCAGGCGGTGCTCACGATCAAACGCATTCAGCGGGCGGTTGTTGGGAAATTTGCGCGTGTATCCGGTGTAATCCATGGGCGATCCCTGCGCGATTCCAGCGCCCGTTGGATTCTAGCGGGATTATCCTGGGGGAGATCAGCAACGAACGTCGAACTGGTCGCTCTCCATCAGCGCCCGGACTTCAGCTTCGCGGGCAGGGCTGAAGTCGCCGGGAATGGCGTGCTTCAACGCGCCCGCGGCCAGTCCGAAGCGCACGGTGCTTTCTGCGTCCAGCCCGGACAGCAATCCGTGCACGATGCCGGCGGAAAAGGCATCGCCACCGCCGATGCGATCAACGATGCCGGGCAGCGGCCTCGGAGGAGCCTGCGCGCGGGTTCCATCGCGTCCCAGCAGCAGCGCACCGAGCACGTGATGGTCGGCGCTGATTACCTGGCTGTTTCTGAAGAACTACCAGCGCTAAGCTTGATCTGGCGCGACGCACACCTGCGTTGAAGCGCGCAATGCATCACGAAACGGTGAATGGCCCTCCTGCCCCGCCGAGCGCAAAGTGGTTTCCTGCGACCTTCGGCCGTGGAGCCGGCACTGGCTCCTGAACTCATTCCATGGAGGAAACCTAGATGTCGCTAGCATCAGTTCTGCTTGTTCTCGCGTCAGCTCAGAGTCTCGCGGTCATGCCGGCAGGCCAGGCATTTTCGGAGAAGGAATCGGATATCGCTGCCAAGGCCTACATGAGTGCGAACGGCGTGTCACTCGACACCGCCAAGCGCAGGCTGGAAGTTGAATCCGAGCTACCTTCGGTCATCGCCGAACTGAAACGGCGATACAGTGATCGGCTCGCATTTGTTTCGATCGAAAACATGCCCGATCAACACCTCGTTGTTGGACTGAAGGGAAACATGATGGAGGCGGTCCGGCACTTCAGAGTGAGCGACTCATCCATCAGGGTCGAGTTCGAGGAGGGGTATCCGTACACGGAGAAGGAGTTCTCCGAAACCATGCATAGAGTCGTTCCACTTGTGGTCGAACTCATACCTGATGCAGTGAGTGTGGACGGCCGCCCCGAGCTGGGCATGATTGACGTTTCGGTTCGTGGAGCCGATGCAAAATCGTATGAAGCGGCCAAGCGCAAGATTGAAGAGGCTGCGAAGCTGAAGGTCAACATCATCCTTGGGAGGGATCCCTTCCGCAATTCGGCGTACACCGCCGGTGGGGCGATCCTGACTGCCAATGGCAGGATGTGCACAAGCGGCCTTGCGGTTCGGCACAAGCTGACCAAGGTAAAAGGGCTCCTTACGGCAGCGCACTGCGATGATCAGTTGCTTTACAGCAATTACGGTCATGAGGTTGGTGGCCCGCAGGTCATGATGCCACTGACATTCCAGGACGCGCTCTTCGACGGTAGTCACGATGTTCAATGGCACTCGCTTCCCGCTGGAAATACACCGCTCCAGGAAGTGTTCGCAGAATTGAAGGGTGAGTACCAGACGAAGGCATTGATACTGATCCATGCGGACCTTCCACTGCATGGCCTCCTTTGCTTCCGAGGGGCTCGCACCGGCTTCAGTTGCGGAACCGTCACATCGGTGCAGCACGCCCCGTCGGGCGTATGTGGCGCTGCAGTCTGTGCACCCACTTTGGGAAGAGTGGAAGGATCCGAACTTGCATGCGCGTCCGGTGACAGCGGCGCCGCCGTCTTCAACAAGAGCGGCTCAGGCTACGGGATCGTAAAATCCGCTGAGAATCCCAGTGATTCAATCGAGAAGGGAAGCTGCAAGGCGTTGACCGTCATGCCCTTCGGCAAGGTTGCCGATCTGAATCTCGACCCGGTATGAGGCACCGGGACCGAGGAAGCCTTCAGTAGGCGCCGCAGGGAATTGCTGCGGACAGGAGAGGTGGCGCGCTCTGCCGTGGGCGAGAGCAGGGCACCACGGCGGCGGACGATGCCGATCGTGCGCGACACTACCGGGTTGCCGATCGCGCGTGTCACCAGGGTGGGGTGATCCCCGTCCGGCGTGGCCGTCTTCGGCAGCGCTGACACGCCGATGCCGGCCTCGACCATGCCCAATGAGTCGACAGGTGGGTCACTTCGTAGTGCCAGCTGAGCTTGAGGCTCTCACGCGCCAACGCACCATTCAGCAGCGTGCGGTTGCCGCTTGTGCGGTGCACGGTGATCAACTGGCGCTTGGCCAGATCCGCCCATTCCACCTTGCGCTTGCGTGCCAGGGAATGATTGTGCCGGGTCGAACAGGCCTTCGCGCCGCGCCAGCCCGGCCAGCATCATCATGCCGATCAGGAACAGATAGACATCGCGGCCCTCGGCCACCGCGTGCAAGGGCGTGCCGAACGGCACCGTTCCCAGCAGTGGAGGCAGAAGAGCAGCCCCCAGTGCCCACACGTACTCCGGAATGCGGAATGGCCGGAACAGCAGGCCGAGGGTCGCCACGGTCACAGCCGCCCAGATGAGGAAAGAGGAACAGGAAGCGAGCATCGGGCGGGGTGTCGCACCTCCCCGCGTAAGGTGGGAGCCATTCAGGGCGTTGCGGTGGACTCAACGATGTTCGACTACCAGGGCTGGACCTTCAACGCCAATGGCCGAACCCGGGTGGCCCGGGTGGAACTGGATGGCGACGGCGGCGGCACCATCAACCGTTACCGGTTGACCCTCGGGCCCGCGCAGTCCGGGCTGTGCATCAAGGTGGCCTCGCAGGAGGAAGCCGCCAAGAGGCTCGAAACCGAGGTGGAGAAACTGCTCGGCCCAGAGTGGTAAAGAGGGGAGTGGTAAAGAGGGCTTCACTGCGGCAGAAGCGTTGTGAGGTTGCCAACGCCACTCCGCAATCTCAGTCCATGCGACGGCCGACCGTATTCTTACGGCCATGCATCCGCCCTCCAGCGCTCCCGATTTCATGATAGCCCGCCGGCCCTCGGGCTGGGTGCAGAGCGGCGAGCGCTGGGATCTGTGGTGGAACGGCCGTTCGGTGGCCAGTATCGTGCCGCATGCCGCGCTCGGGTTCCGTCTGTACCTGGACGCACGCAAGATGTCCCAGGCCAAGGTCGTGTCCGCCACCAGCGCCCGTCAGGCCAAGCGCTACGCCGAGCGCTGGTGTGCTGCACGGCTCTGCCCGCAGTTGCCTCTGCGCGATGCGGTGGCGCGGTTGGTGGATGCCGCCGGTACTCCACCGCCTCCGGCGCTCACGCGGGAGCAGCGGCACCAGGCCCGGCGCCTGGCTGAAGCCGGGGCAGGGGAGATGGGGCGGATCAAGGAAGCGCTGGCGCCACGGCCGCGCATGACGGCCGCCAGGCCCGAGGTGCAGGGGCGAGGTGGAGCCTGGTCTGTACCCGGCCAGGTTCCATCCTCCCCGCGCCGAAACGGGAACACATCCCCAGCCAGGGCTACGCCGAAAGCTCCTCACGTACGATCCTCGCCCCCGCGCTGAGTGCGCGCAGCTTGCCCCTGGCCACGTCGCGCGCCAACGGCGCCATGCCACAGTTGGTGCTCGGGTAGAGCTTGTCGGCGTCCACGAACTGCAGCGCCCTGCGCAGCGTGTTGGCCACATCCTCCGCCGATTCCACCGTGTTGGAGGCCACGTCGATGGCGCCCACCATCACTTTCTTGCCACGCACCAGCTCGATCAGGTCGATCGGTACGTGCGAGTTGTGGCATTCCAGCGAGATGATGTCGAGGTTGGAGGTCTGCAGCTTGGGGAACGACTCTTCATACTGTCGCCATTCCGATCCCAGCGTCTGCTTCCAGTCGGTGTTGGCCTTGATGCCGTAGCCGTAGCAGATGTGCACGGCGGTCTCGCACTTCAGCCCTTCGATCGCACGCTCCAGCGCGGCCACGCCCCAGTCGTTCACTTCGTCGAAGAACACATTGAAGGCCGGCTCATCGAACTGGATGATGTCAACGCCGGCGGCCTCCAGCTCCTTAGCTTCCTCGTTGAGGAGCTTCGCGAATTCCCAGGCCAGCTTCTCACGGCTCCTGTAGTGCGCGTCGTACAGCGTGTCGATCATCGTCATCGGGCCGGGCAGCGCCCACTTGATCGGCTGCGTGGTCTGCCGGCGCAGGAACTTCGCATCCTCCACGAACACCGGCTTCGGACGGCTCACTGCGCCGACCACGGTCGGCACGCTGGCATCGTAGCGGTTGCGGATGCGCACGGTTTCGCGCTTCTCGAAGTCGACGCCGCTGAGATGCTCGATGAAGGTGGTGACGAAGTGCTGCCGGGTCTGCTCGCCGTCACTGACGATATCAATGCCGGCATGCTGCTGTTCCTGCAGGGACAGGCGCAGGGCGTCCTGCTTGCCCTCGATCAGGGCTTCGTCCTGCAGCTTCCAGGGTGACCAGAGCTTCTCGGGCTCGGCCAGCCAGGAGGGTTTGGGCAGGCTGCCTGCGGTGGAGGTGGGAAGCAGTTTCTTCGTCGACATTGCGTCTTGTTTCCTGGGGGCGGATTGAAAATCGATGGATCAGCGGGCAGCCCACTGCTCAAGCACGGCGCGATACGGCTTGATGAAGTGTTCTTCGGTGAACCTGCCCTGCTTGACCGCCAGCTGGCTGCGCTCTTCGCGGTCGTAGACGATGCGGGTGGACGAATAGTCCTGGTGCTTCAGGCTGGGCTGGTAGACCTTGCCGGCCACGGAGTTGGCGTTGTAGATCTCCGGGCGGTAGATCTTCTGGAAAGCTTCCATCGTGCTGATGGTGCCGATCAGTTCCAGGTTCGAGTAATCGCCCAGCAGGTCGCCCTGAAAGTAGAAGGCAAGCGGCGCCACGCTGCCCGGTGGCATGAAGTAGCGCACCTGCAGGCCCATCTTGTCGAAATACTGGTCAGTGGGGGAGGACTCGCCCTGGCGGTATTCCACGCCCAGGATCGGATGGTGGTTCTCGGTGCGGTGGTAGGTCTTGCTGCTGGAAACGCTGATGCAGATCACCGGTCCCTTGCTGAAGTTGGCGCGGTAGGCGTCAGACTCCAGGAAGTGCTTGAACAGCTTGCCATGCAGGTCGCCAAAGCCCTCCGGAATGCCGAAGGTGTCCTTGCCTTCGTTGCTGGCCGGAAGCACCACGCTGAAGTCGTAGTCACGGACATAGGACGAGAAGTTGTTGCCGACGATGCCTTCGGTGCGCGCGCCGGTGTGCGTGTCAACGATGGTCGGGCGCAACACTTCGATCAACGGGAAAGGATCGCTGCCGTCGGCGCTGTCGATGTGCATCTCCACCGAGATGATGTCCAGCTTGACCGCGTAGCGATCGGCGCTTGGGTTGTCCCAATGCGCCAGATCATTGAAGCGGTTGTTGATCATGCGGATGGTGTTGCGCAGGTTTTCCTTCCGGGACGCGCCGCGCGCCAGGTTGGCGAAGTTGGTGGTGATGCGCGTGCCTTCGGCCGGCTGGTAATCCTCGTTGAAGGGGATGCGCGTGATGCTGAAGGTGAAAGCGTCGTTCGTCATGGGCGGCGTTCCGTTTGCAGGGTGACATCCAGATGCAGGTCGGCGGCATCTGGCATTCAAAGGGCTTCGATGGCCTCGGCGGCGGCGACTGGCGCGCCGCGATGGGACAGCGCAAGCAGCGGCATTGCGCGCTGCACCGCCAGTCGTGCGCGCTGGATCAGCGCTTCGTTGTGCACGCGCCCCTCGGCGAAATCGCGGTCGGTGGCATACACGCCCAGGGGCAGGGTGCGGGCCTGGAAGAAGCTGAACAGCGGCCGCAGCTGGTGATCGATCACCAGTGCATGGCGGTCACTGCCGCCGGTCGCGGCCAGCAGGATGGGGGTATCGACCAGCGCGTCCTGGTCGATGAAGTCGAAGAAGTGCTTGAACAGCCCTGTGTAGGAGCCGCGGTAGACCGGCGTGCTCACCACGAGGACATCGGCCCGTTCGACGGCCACCAGCTGGCGCTCGACAACCTCCGGGAGCTGCGAACGCCAAAGCGCGCCGGCCAGCTGCGGCGCCAGTTCGCCGAGTTCGATCAGCTGCTGTTCGCTGCGCATGTTCTCGCCGATCAGGCCCAGCAGGTGCTCGGCGAGGGTGGCGGCCCGGGAGGGGCGCTGCAGTCCACCGGAAACGGCGACGATACGGAGGGGGCGTTGGGATGAAGGCATGACCCGATCCTAGTCATGCCTTTCCATGACGTAAAATGGTATTACTTCACCTATCCATGAGTGAGATTCATCTTAATGTTGGAGCGGATCCACCTCAGCATCGTGCAGCAGGTCGAGCAGCAGGGCTCGCTCACCGCTGCTGCCGGCGTGCTCAACCTGACCCAGTCGGCGCTCAGCCACAGCATGAAGAAGCTGGAGCAGCAGCTGGGTACCGATGTCTGGCTGCGCGAAGGCCGAAGCCTGCGGCTGACCCAGGCCGGACAATATCTGCTGGCAGTCGCCAACCGGGTGCTGCCGCAGCTCGACCTGGCCGAGGAGCGCCTGCGCCAGTTTGCCCAGGGCGAGCGCGGTGCGCTGCGCATCGGCATGGAATGCCACCCCTGTTACCAGTGGCTGCTGAAGATCGTCTCGCCGTACCTGGCCGCGTGGCCGGATGTGGACGTGGACGTCAAGCAGAAATTCCAGTTCGGCGGTATCGGCGCCTTGTTCGGCTACGAGATCGACCTGCTGGTCACCCCCGACCCGCTGCTGAAGCCAGGCCTGAAGTTCATCCCGGTGTTCGACTACGAGCAGGTGCTGGTGGTGGCCAGCAACCACGCCCTGGCCAAGGTCGACCACGTAAAGCCGCGCCAGCTCAGCCAGGAAGTGCTGATCAGCTACCCGGTGCCGTTCGAGCGCCTGGACATCTACAACCAGTTCCTGCTGCCGGCCGGCATCACGCCGCGGCGCCACAAGGCCATCGAAACCACCGACATCATGATGCAGATGGTGGCCAGCGGCCGCGGCGTGGCTGCCATGCCGCGCTGGCTGGTGGAGGAGTACGCCACGCGCATGGACGTGGTGCCCGTACGGCTGGGCGCCAAGGGCATTCCCAAGCAGATCTATCTGGGTGCGCGCGAGGCCGATACCGGCATCGATTACCTGCAGGCCTTCATCGAGCTGGCCCGCAACAGCTCGCCGCTTGCCGGCAACGCAGGCGGAGCCCGTTGATGCCCGTACCTGGATCACTGCGGGCGGAAGCCTTCATCAACACCTTTTCATTGGAGGTCAGCGCGAAGGCCATGCCCGCGCTGCGCGCCGAGGCGGATCGGATCCCGCGCGGTACCGTCATCTCCATTCCCTGGCTGGCCAGCGAGGATGACGACGCACGCCTGGCCGCCGCACGCACGGTGCGCGAGCTCGGCTTCGAGCCGATGCCGCATCTGTCTGCGCGCCGTATCGGCTCGCGCGCGGTACTCGGGCGGTTCCTTGAGCGCGCGGCCAGCGAGGCTGGTGTCGAGCAGTGCCTGGTGATCGCCGGTGACCTCGCCACGCCTGCTGGACCGTTTGCAGACAGCATTTCGATCATCGAGGCCGGACTTCTGGAACGGTGCGGCATCAAGGTCGTTGCTATCGGCGGGCACCCGGAAGGGCATCCTGTAATGAGCAGTGACGAACGCTGGCAGGCGCTGGAGGGAAAATGCCAGGCCATCGAAGCACGTGGCATGGCCCCCTTGGTCGTCACCCAGTTCGCCTTCGATGCCGATACCGTGCTGGCCTGGCTGGATGCACTGCGCGCGCGTGGCATCACGGTTCCGGTGCTGGTCGGGGTTCCGGGGCCGGCAAGCATCCCCCGGCTGATGCGCTACGCCGCGATGTGCGGCGTGGGCGCCAGTGCATCGATGTTGGCCCGGTATGGCATCTCGATCGGCCGGCTGCTGGGAACGGCGGGGCCGGAGGTGTTCGTTGACCGCCTGGTGAAGGGGCTGACCAGCGCCCATGGCCCGGTCAGCCCGCATTTCTTCCCGTTCGGCGGTGTTGCGCCGTCGCTGGAGTGGATGGCGCAGTACCGGCGGCGCATTTCCAGTGCCCGCAGCGTAATCCCCGAAGGCTGACAGCTGTCACTGGCTGCAACCCGGGCGGAAGCGAATAGTGAGCGCCAAGGCGAGCGCACCTCGCCACCACTCACCAAGGGGACCGCTCATGAACATGCTTCAGCACCTCGCCTCGCAGACGCCGATCTGGGTCTGGCTGCTGCTGGCCTTCCTGGTCACCCGTGGCATCGCCGCCATGAAGCCGGCCGAGACCTCGCTGCAGAAGCTGGCGATCGTACCCGCCTTGTTCGCCGTCTGGGGTGCGTGGTCGGTCAGCCATCGCTTCGGCGCGTCGCTGAGCGCCTTCGGCGAATGGCTGGCCGGCATCGCCACGGGCGCGACGCTTGCCTGGCTGCTGCTGAGTCGATTGAAGCTGACGCTGGACCGCAGTACCGGCAAGCTCTGGCGCAACGCGGATTTCAGCCTGCTGCCGCTGCTGTTGATCACTTTCCTGGTGAAGTACGGGTTCGAAGTCGCATTTGCGGTGTCGCCGTCGCTGTCCGCCAATGCCGGCTTCAGTGCCGCCTACCTGCTGCTGACGGGCGGGTTCACTGGCATCTTCGTCGGCAAGTACGCCCGGTACCTGGCTTCGCTGCGGATGGATGCGGTGGGCAAGGGACTGGAAACCGCAGGCTGATCGCGCGAGGCGGCCGGCCGCTGGCCGGCGTCCCCATGCAGGGTTGTGCGGGGCTGATGCAGGCGTCACGATGCCCACCACTGGCCAACATCGGAAACGTTGACGTTATGAAGACCATATCCTGGTTCTGGATCAACGTGGCCAGCCACTTCGGTATTGTCGCAGCCCTGGCCTGGCTGCCCGCACGGTGGACGGGCCAGCTTGTAGAGGGTTTGGCCGGCACTCAGCCGGCTATTGGCGATGCCCAGCATGTGGCCCTCATTGGTTCCATTTTTGGCTTCTGCGTGACCGCACTGATCTTCATGGGAGCGCTGACAGTCACCGGCGAACTCCTGGGTTTCTCCAGGCCCTATGCGCGGCGGCCGGAGTCCCAAAACGAAGCGCAGGTCGTCCACCGGAAGGTGTTGCTGGTTGCATTCGCCACGCTCTCATGGGTGGCCGTGGGATCGCTTGCAGGTATTGCGTCGATCTTCGCGGCTTCGTCATGAAGGGCGGCCCTGCCAGCGTCTGGCGCGCCGGAACACATAGGCGCGTGAACCGCGCAGTTGCTCACGCCTCCCCGCGCCACTGGCTCATCAGCATCTGCAGGAATCGCTCCGCCGTGGGCGAGAGCAGGGCGCCCCGTCGGCGGACGATCCCGATCGTGCGCGATACCACAGGGTTGCCGATCGCGCGCGTCACCAGGGTGGGGTGATCTCCGTCCGGCGTGGCCATCTTCGGCAGCACCGACACGCCGATGCCCGCCTCGACCATGCCCAGTGACGTCGACAGGTGCGTCACTTCATAGTGCCAGCTCAACTTGAGGTTCTCGCGCGCCAGCGCACCATCCAGCAGCGTGCGGTTACCGCTGGTGCGATGCACGGTGATGAGCTGGTGCTCGGCCAGGTCGGCCCATTCCACCTTGCGCTTGCGTGCCAGAGGATGATCGCGCCGGCATGCCAGCACGAATGGATCTTCAGCGAGCACGTCGAAATCGAGATTCGGATCGTTGGCGCCCATGAAGTTGATGCCGAACTCGACTTCGCCACGTTCCACTGCCTGCAGACCCTCCGTCGCCGGGATATCCAGGATGCGGAAGCGCACGTTCGGGTGCGCTTCGTGGAAACGCGCCATCACGCTGGGCAGGAAGTAGAACGCCGCCGTCGGCAGGCACGCGATGGTCACGGTAGCGCCGCGGGTGTCTTCGCGGCCACGCAGTGAGAACAGCGAGCCATCGAACTCCTCCAGCATGCGGCGCACCAGCGGCAGCAGGTTCTCGCCGACGGCGGTAGTGCTGACGCTGCGCGTGGTGCGCTCCAGCAGCGGCGACCCCACCGCCTGCTCCAGTTTCTGGATGCGGCGGCTGAGTGCTGGCTGGGAGACGTGCAGGATTTCTGCGGCTCGATGGAAGCTGCGGGTCTCCGAGACCAGCAGGAAGGCGCGTAGATCCAGGATTTCGCAATTGATGCTCATGAGGTATCAATCATCCAAAAATCAGCAATTCACAGATCAATTGGGGTCATGCCAGTATCGAATCACAGAGGGGTAATTCATCCCCTATACGCATCAATCTAGCACACGTATGTCCAACGATCTGCTCAGCATTCCCTGCGTACTCATGCGCGGCGGCACCTCCAAAGGCCCGTTCTTCCTGGCCAGCGACCTTCCGATGGACATCGCTGAACGCGATCGCCTGCTGCTGGAAGTGATGGGCTCGGGCCATCCGTTGCAGATCGACGGCATCGGCGGTGGCAACGCGCTGACCAGCAAGGTGGCGATTATCGACCGCTCCAGCCGTCCGGACGCCGATGTCGACTACCTGTTCGCCCAGGTACGGGTAGAGCAGCAGGTGGTGGATACCTCGCCGAACTGCGGCAACATGCTGGCGGCCGTAGGCCCGTATGCCATCGAGCGTGGGCTGGTGCAGGCGCAGGATCCGCAGACCGAGGTGCGCATCCACAACGTCAACACCGGCAAGCTGATCATCGCCACGGTGGAAACGCCCGGCGGCAACGTGGTGTACCGCGGTGACACGCGCATTGCCGGCGCGCCGGGCTCGGCCTCGCCGGTCAGGCTCGCTTTCCTTGATGCGGCAGGCGCCCGCACCGGCAAGCTGCTGCCCAGCGGTCACGCGCAGGAGACCATCGATGGCGTGCCGGTCAGCCTGGTGGACTGCGCGATGCCGATGATGCTGGTGCGCGCAGAAGATCTGGGCGTGCGCGGCGATACCCCGCCCGCCGAACTGAACGCGGACGCGGTATTCATGCGCCGGCTGGAAGCGCTGCGCATCGAGGCGGGCGCCCGCATGGGCATCGCCGACGCCGGCAACAAGGTCATTCCGAAGCCGGTGCTGCTGTCGGCGCCGCAACATGGGGGCGATCTGCAGGTGCGCTATTTCATGCCGCATCAATGCCACACCGCGCTGGCCATTACCGGCGCGGTCGGCCTGGCCACCGCGGCCGTTACGCCGGGCACGCTGGCCCACACTTTGGTCGGATGCCTGTCCGTTCCCGGCAGCATTACCCTCGAACATCCGAGCGGGGCCCTGGAGGTGGGCCTCAGTCGCAGCTCGCAGGACGCGCCGGTCGTTGCCAGCGTCGTGCGCACCGCACGCCGGCTGTTCGAAGGACGCGTGTTTGCCACCACGCCAGCACTTGCCGTGGCCGGTTCCACCCAAGCCCGCCAATGGACGTCAGCGGCATGATCTGAACCCGGACGGGCCGGCGCAGGTGCGCATGCCCGCCATTACAACGTAGATGCTTCACTCCTGGGAGGGATGATGTACAAGCAGTTCTTGATGGCCGCGCTGTGCGCGGCTGGTCTGGCCGCGGCCGGATGCAGCAACAGCGGGCGCACCGAAGGCGCATCCGCCGGCGGTGGTGACAATGCACCGGTACGCATCAGCGTCGGCTCCTACAACCTCAACAACCTGCCGTTCTTCATTGCCGACGCCAAGGGCTACTTCAAGGACGTTGGCCTGCAGGTGAAGACCGAGAACTTCGCCCAGGGCGGCTCCAAGGTATTGCAGGCGCTGGTGGCCAATTCCACCGATGTGGCCGTCGGCTTCTACGACCACACCATCCAGATGCAGGCCAAGGGCAAGGACGTGGTGGCCTTCGTGCTGCTCTCGCGCAACTCCGGCCTGGTGATGGCCGGCCGCGAGGATGCCAGCTTCGATCCGGCACGCCCGGAAACCATCAAGGGCCAGAAGGTCGGGATCACCGCGCCGGGCTCATCGTCGGATTTCTTCGTCCGTCACTTCCTCGCCCAGCACGATATTCCGGCTGACAGCATCTCGCTGATCGGCGTCGGCTCGGGCGCCGCAGCGGTGGCCGCGCTGGAGCAGGGCAAGATCGACCTGCTGGTCAACTACGACCCGGCCGCCACCCTGATCACCGAGCGCAAGGTCGGGAAGATCCTCCTCGACGCGCGCAGCGATGACGGCGCCCGCCAGGTCTATGGCGGCCTGTACCCGACCTCGGTGATGTACGCCAACCAGAGCTTTCTGGACAAGCGCCCCGAAGCGGCCGAGAAGATCGCCCGCGCCGAACAGATGGCGTTGAAGTTCATCGCCGACAACAGTGCTGAAGACATCGTTGCGGCGCTGCCGGACAGCTACGTTTCTGGCGACCGCGCCACCTATGCGCGCGCGGTGGAGAACGCCCGCGCGATCTTCACCCGTAACGGTCATTTCACGCCGGCTGATCTGGAAACGCCGTTGAAGGTGCTGCGCGAGTTCAATACGGATGTGGCCAAGGCCAACATCGATCTGTCCCGCACCTACACCAATGCCTTCGTCGAGCGTGCCAACGCCGCGGCGCCGGCTGCCCAACCGTAAGCGGAGGTAACCCCATGGCCCTCAATGCCACCGTGCGCCAGTTCAATGGCGCGCCGCAGCTGGAGCCTGCACAGACCATGGTCGCCATCAACAAGGTGACCATGTCCTTCGGCGAATTCACCGCCGTCCGTGATGTCGACATCCAGGTGGGGGACGGCGAGTTCCTTGCCATCGTCGGGCCGACCGGCTGCGGCAAGAGCACCATCCTCAATTCCGTGGCGGGCCTGCTGAAGCCGTCGTCCGGCCAGGTCAGCATCGACGGCCGTGCGGTCAGCGGCGTGCAGGAGTCGGTCGGCTACCTGTTCCAGCAGGATGCGCTGCTGCCGTGGAAGACGGCTTACCAGAACGTTGAGCTCGGCCTGCGCTTCCGTGGCGTGCCCGAAGCCGAACGCAAGGCCAAGGCCAACGCGTGGCTGGCCAAGGTCGGCCTGGCCGGTTTCGAGCACCGCTATCCGCACCAGTTGTCCGGTGGCCAGCGCAAGCGCGTGCAGATGGCGCAGGCGCTGATCGTCGAGCCGAAGGTGATCCTGATGGACGAACCTTTCTCGGCGCTGGACATCCACACCCGGCACCTGATGCAGAACGAACTGCTGCGCCTGTGGCAGGAGGACCGGCGCTCGGTGATCCTGATCACCCACGATCTGGAAGAAGCGATCGCCCTGGGCGACCGCGTGGTGGTGCTGTCATCCGGTCCGGCCAGCCGCGTGGTGCGCAGCTTCGACGTGGATCTGGAACGCCCGCGCAACGTGGCCGAGATCAAGCTGGATGACCGTTTCACCGACCTGTACCGCGACATCTGGGCCTGCCTGCGCGGCGAAGTGGAGAAGAGCTATGCACGCCAAGACTGACAAGTTCATCCAACTGGCCCTGGTTGTGGCCGTGTTCGGCGGCTGGGAGGGCGGTATCGCGCTGGGCGTGATCGATCCGTTCTTCTTCCCCTCGCCAACGGCGATCGTGCAGCAGGCCTGGACCTGGCTGTCCGATACGTCGTTCTACCAGCACGTCTACATCACCCTGACCGAAACCGCGCTGGGCTACATCATCGGCACCGGCCTCGGCGTGGCCGGCGGTGTCTGGTTGGGCCTGAGCCGCCGCTCGGCGCGCATCCTCGATCCCTTCATCAAAGGCTTCAACGCAATTCCGCGCGTGGTGCTGGCCCCGATTTTCGTGTTGTGGCTGGGGCTGGGCCTGTGGTCGAAGGTGGCGCTGGCGGTCACCCTGGTGTTCTTCACCACGTTCTTCAACGCCATGCAGGGCGTACGCGAGGTGAATCCGGTGGTACTGGCCAATGCCCGCATCCTGGGCGCAAGCCGCAGCGACCTGCTGCGCCATGTCTACTTCCCGGCAGCAGCCAGCTGGATCCTGTCCTCGCTGCGCACCTCGGTGGGCTTCGCCGTGGTCGGCGCGATCATCGGTGAGTACCTCGGCGCCTCGGCGGGCCTGGGTTACCTGATTGCGCAGGCAGAAGGCAACTTCAACGCCGTCGGTGTGTTTGCCGGCATCATCATCCTGGCCGCCTTCGTGCTGGTCATCGACGCGCTGCTGGACGTGGTCGAGAACAAGCTGATCACCTGGCGTCCCAACGCCCAGGCCCAGGCCACCAGCTGACCGGGCCGGGCTGAGCCCGCCTGCCGCGCCGCCGGGCCGATCCGGCGGCGCGCGCTTCCTCCCCCGATCTTCCCCCGCACCACCGCAACAGGCCAGCGCCGGGCCAGGGGGCCGGCTGGCCGGAGAGAGAGTCCATGAACCATTCCACCGTGCTGCCACCGGCAGCGCTGTCGGTCGCGCTCGGCCTGCTGTTGGCCAGTGGCCATGCTGGCGCCCAGGCTGTTTCGTCCCCTCCCGCACCACTGAGCCAGGCCGAACTCTCACGCCTGGTGCAAGAGCAGGCGCTGCAGATCCAGCAGTTGGAGGCGCGCCTGCGTGCCGTGGAGGGCGGGCACAGCACCGCCGGTGCGGCGGCCGCAACGCAGCCCCCCGCGCTGGACACCCGCGTCGCCGCACTGGAATCCAGCCAGGCCAAGGCGCCCAAGGTCACCTGGTCCAAGGGCGCACCGGAGTTCAGCAGTGCCGATGGCAGCGTGGTGTTCCGTCCGCGCGGACGCCTGTTCGTCGACGCATCCAGCACCGATGGATCGTCAGTGAGTGACCGCAACATCTCCGGTACCGAGATCCGCTCGGTGCGGCTGGGCGCCGAAGGCCGCTACGGCATCCTCGGCTGGGCGGTGGAAGGTGACTTCGCCGACAACGCGGTGGCGTGGAAGTCGGTCTACGCCACCGTTGACCACCGCCTGTTCGGGCTGCCGGCCGACCTGACCGTGGGCAACCGCCTCAACGACCGGGGTATCGACGGCTCCAGCAGCACCTCCAACACGCCGTTCCAGGACCGCAACGTGGTCGGCACGCTGATGCTGCCGCAGCGCGGCCTGTTCGGTGTCGGCCTGACCGAGCGCGTGTACGGCAAGAACTGGCATGCCAGCCTGTCGGTGGCCGGCAACGATCTCAACAACGCCGGCACCGACAACGACAGCCAGACCTGGGCCACGCGCGTGCATTGGAACCCGGTGGCCAACGACGCAGTCACGGTGCACCTGGGGGCCTGGGCCTTCCACGAGGAGATTGCCGCAGGCGCCAGCGGCGTCGTCCGCAGTTCGGCCATCGCCGGGCACTTCAACGACCTGGTCAAGATCGCGCCGGGCACACTGCTGGGCGCCGAGCGCAGCACGTCCTATGGCGCGGAACTGGCAGGCTTCTTCGGGCCGGCCTGGGCGACCGGCGAATGGGGTACGCGCAACCTGCGCGGGGCCGACGCAAGCGGGCGCTACGATCTGGACCACCAGGCCTGGGCGATTTCGGCGGGTTGGTTCCTGGCCGGTGCAAGGCCGGCCTATTCGGGCAAGGCCGGCACCTGGGGCCGGGTGAAAGTGGCCGATCCTGTCACCCGCGGCGGCGCCGGGGCATGGGAACTGAAAGGGCGCTACGAAGACGTGGACTATGCCGAGCTGCCCAGTGGCGGTACCGGCCACGCGTGGACGCTGGGTGCGAACTGGTATCTCAACGACTTCAGCCGCGTGATGTTCGAGGCGATCCGTTGGCAGACCCGCAACCGCAGCGGCACCGGCCAGGGCAGGGATGAAGGCACCACCTTCAACACCCGCCTGCAGGTGGCCTTCTAGCAGCGCATGCCGCTTGCGCGCCGATCAGAGCAGCAGCAGTGCTCCGATCAACGCCGGCGGCATCACCAGCGCGCCGACGCGCAGGAAGTCGAGCGCGCTGACATGCTCGCCCTCGCGACGCAGCGCCACCAGCCACAGCATCGTCGCCAGCGAACCGGTGACCGACAGGTTGGGCCCCAGATCCACGCCGACCAGCAATGCGGCACGGGTCTGCGCCGGCAGGTCGGCCATCTGCCCCAGCGAACCGGCGGCCAGGCCGACCGGCAGATTGTTGGCCACGTTGCTCAGCAGCGCAGCCGCGCCACCGGCCAGCCAGCTGGCCTGGCGGGGAGATGCCTGAGCCACGGCCTGCAGCGCGCTGGCCGCGCTCTGGATGACACCGGTCTGCGCCACCGCTTCCACCAGCACGAACAGTCCCGCCACCAGCGGCAGCACGCCCCAGGACACGTGGCGCAGCAGTGGCAGCGGGCTGCGCCGCTGGCGGATCGCCACCACCGCAACACTCAGCGTACCTGCGCAGAACGTGGTCAGGCCCAATGGCCCGTTCAAGGCCGACGTGACCAGCAACACGGTGCCGGTGAACAGCACGCCCAGTGCGCTCAACCGGCCGCCATCGGTCAACGGGCGATGCGCCGGCGCGGCCACCAGCGGCTGGGCGATCTCGCGCCGGTGCACCCAGCGCAGGACCAGGTAGGTGGCACCGATCGCCGCCGCCGACGGCAGCGCGAACTGCGCCAGCCACTGCAGCAGCGGCGGCAGGTGCTGGCCGTACACCACCAGGTTGGCCGGATTGGAAATGGGCAGCACGAAGCTGGCCGCATTGGCAATGAATGCACAGACGAACAGGTAGGGCAGGGGATTGGCGCGCGCCGCCTTGCAGGCAGCGTAGACCGCCGGCGTCAGCACTACGGCCGTTGCATCGTTGGACAGGAACACCGTCACCAGCGTGCCGACCAGGAACACCAGGTCGAACAGGCGTCGCCCGGATCCGCCCGCATGCCGCACCGCGTACAACGCGACCCAATCGAACAGGCCTTCGCGCCGCGCCAGTTCGGCCAGCATCATCATGCCGACCAGGAACAGGTAGACGTCGCGGCCTTCGGCCACCGCACCCCATGCGGTATGCAGCGACACCGCGCCCAGCAACGGCAACAGGGCGGCAGCGCCCAACGCCCACACATATTCGGGGATGCGCAAAGGACGGAACAGCAGACCGAGGGTGGCAACGGCGACCGCTGCCCAGATCACGAGGGGGGCTTGGGGGGCGAGCATGGAGTGGGGCTTCAGCGGCACCTGCAGCGACCCCGGCGCAGGTGGGGCCTGGCGCGCGCGATCAGCGGATGGGCGGCCGCTGCAAATCATCGCAGGTTCCGGGTCGCCGCATCATACCGTGCGGCGCGGCATGGCGACCGCTGCCCTGGACCGCGTTGCAGGTGGGCCGGGGGGCGGCGCCCAGCCCACGTTCAGCACTCAAGCGCGCCATGACTTAAGGCACTGCAGTGTGACTACACATGTAGTCACACTGCACGCACACTCATTGGACGAGATTGCGATGCCAAGATCCTGCTGGTTGTCCTGCGCCCTGGCCCTGGTGTTCGGCATCGCCGGGCCCAGCCAAGCGGCGACGCGCGCCGAAGCCCTAGCCGCGATCGAGCGCAACGCGCGCGCCGCGCATTCCGATGCGGTCCTGGTGATGCACGACCGGGAGACGCTGCTTGAGCTGAAGCCCGCCGCCGGGCAGGAATCCGTTCACCTGATGTCGGCCACCAAGTCGGTCGTCGCGCTGGCCATTGCATTGCTGCTGGACGAAGGAAAGCTGGCTTCGATCGATACGCCGGTCAGCCGGATCTATCCCGAATGGAAGCAGGGCAGGAAGAGCGCCATTACCGTGCGCATGCTGCTGGACCATACCTCGGGCCTGCAGAACGTGGCGAACGCGGGCGAAGAGCTGGAAGGGGCCCCGGACCTGGTCAAGCTGGCACTGGCTGCCGAGCTGAGCGATGACCCGGGTAACGTGTTCTCCTACAACAACAAGGCTACCAACTTGCTGCCCGGCATTGTCGAGCGCCTGGCAGGCGAGCCTGTGGATGCGTACCTGGACGCGCGGCTGTTCAAGCCCCTGGGCATCGCCCACTACACCTGGATGAAGGATGAAGCAGGCACTCCGCTGGGCATGGCCGGGCTGTCCCTGCGCGCGACCGATCTTGCCGCCATCGGGCAACTGTTGCTGGACGGTGGCGCGGCGCCGGATGGCAAACGTCTCCTGAGTGAGCAGTCGGTCGCGTTGATGACGACCGAAAGCGCCCGTGCGCCAGAGGTTGGGCTGCTGTGGTGGCGGATACCGGCCTGGGAACGGTACCAGCTCAAGCCCCGGCTACGGGATCTGCTGGTGGAAAGGGGCGTGGACGACGACGTACAGCGCGCACTGCAGGCCAGCGCAGGGCGTGCATTCGAGAGCCGCAGCGCACTGGTCGCCTTCCTCGCCAATCAGCTGGGCGCGGATTGGTCCCAGCGCTACGCCAGCCAGATCTCCGCGCGCGGCCTGAAGCTCGCCGATCTCTACGACATCACACGGGGACCGGTCGTCGGCTTTGCCGCCAACGGCTACCTGGGCCAATACCTGATGATCGTCCCGGAACAGCGGGTGGTCGCCGTGCGTCTGGTCCACCGGCGCGACACCCACAGCGCTCCACAGGACGACTATCCCTCCTTCTTCGCCGATGTCCTGCAGTTGGCGCGGACACTGCGATAGGCCCTGTCGCCATCATGTCCACGCGCGCTGAACATCTTCCTGGAGCGTTCTTCACTGGCGTGCCGCCTAAAGTGGGATGACATCTTGGCCGCACACCAACTGAAGCATGTTTGATTATCAGGACTGGACCTTCCACGCCAATGGCCGAACGGTAGTGGCGCGGGTAGCGCTGGACGGCGACGGTGGCGGCACCATCAACCGCTACCAGCTGGTGCCGGGGCCGGCGCAGTCGGGGCTGTGCATCAAGGTCGCCTCCCAGGACGAGGCCGCGCAGAAACTGGAGGCCGAAGTGACCAAGCTGCTCGGGCCGGAGTGGTAGCCACTACGCCATGCCGGGCAGGGATCCGCATGGTGACGTCGGGATGACCGGGCCCGGGCAACGGGCATCGCGCCGGATGCCCGTTGCGTGAGGCCGCTTACTTGGGCATCAGCACGGTGTCGACCACGTGGATGACGCCGTTGGACTGGCCGACATCTGCAATGCTGATGCCTGCCTTTTCACCCTTTGCGTCGATGACCCAGAGCTTGCCATCGTGGAGCGCCACGGTGAGAGGCTCACCCTGCACGGTCTTCAGGGTGGCCTTGCCGCTGTGCTTGCGGGCATCGGCCAGAAGCTGGGCCGAACTGTAGCTGCCCGGGACGACGTGGTAGGTCAGGATCTGGGTCAGCTGTGCCTTGTTTTCAGGCTTCACCAGTGTATCGACAGTGCCTGCAGGCAGCTTTTCGAAGGCCGCATTGGTGGGCGCGAAAACAGTGAAGGGCCCGGCGCCGTTGAGGGTGTCGACCAGGCCGGCTGCTTTGACCGCTGCAACCAGCGTGGTGTGATCCTTGGAATTGACGGCGTTCTCGACGATGGTCCTGGTGGGGTACATTTCTGCCCCGCCCACGATGACGGTGTTGGCGGCGAAAACCGAGGAGCCGGACGAAACGAGTACGGCGAAGCCGACTGCGGCGGCGATGCGCTGAAGAGCGTTCACGGTGCGTTCCTTTCTGGATGACCCGCAAGTGCGGGCATCTTTCCTACGTCGGGTGAGCGTGACCGGATGCAGCAACGGCCGAGTCATTGGCGCGCTGCCGGTTTTGCTGCGCTGCATGGTGACAACGGCGAACCTCGGTGATTACTCTCCGCTGCAACGCGATGGTAGCGCTACCAGTCGGACGGGGATCGAGGGTCCGGGAGGCTGCCTTCTTTGCCGCGTGTTTGTCCTGGCAGGCTTGAAAAGCAAGTGTAAGTCGCGGCGTGCCCGAGCACCCGTGCTGTTCGGTTTGGAATGCGGGCCACGCCCGTGCGTGCCCCTGGGAGGGGGCGGTACATCCATTCGATCGTATGTCAGAGGGGACTTTCATGAGCACCTGCAGTTTCCGTGGCACCCCGGGCCCGAGGTCCGGTTCATGAGCCGCGCGTTGGCGAAGTTCCGGTCCCGGGCCATGTTCACCTTCGTGGGGGGGGCCCTGGTCATCAATCCCGCCTTTGCGCAGGACGCCGCACCGGCGACCGGGCCGCAGCCGCAGAGCCAGTCGCAACCCACCCAGCTTGATGCAGTGCAGGTCACGGGCATACGCAACAGCCTGAGCCAGGCCATGGACATCAAGCGCGACTCGGCGGGCGTGGTCGACGCGATCAGTGCCGAGGACATCGGCAAGTTCCCCGATACCAATCTTGCCGAGTCGTTGCAGCGCATCACCGGCATCTCCATCGAGCGCCGTGACGGCGAGGGCGCGCAGGTGACCGCGCGTGGCTTCGGCCCCCAGTTCAACATGGTCACGCTCAACGGTCGGCAGATGCCGGGTGCCGATGCATTCGGTGCCTCTGGACAGGTCGCCATCGGCGGTGTCGACGGCGGCACCCGCGCCTTCAATTTCGCGCAGCTGGCCGCCGAGGCCATCAATGGTATCGAGGTCTACAAGACCAGCCAGGCGCAGGTGCCCAGCGGTGGCATCGGTGCGACGATCAACATCCTGACCTCGCGTCCGCTCGATCACGCCGGCATCGTGGCCAGCGCCGGGGCGAAGCTGGTGTCCGACCAGAGCCAGCCGTTCGACAATGACCTGACACCGGAGCTGTCGGGCATCTTCAGTTACAGCAATCCGGAAAAGACCTTTGGCGTCAGCCTCAGCGCGAGCCAGCAGAAGCGCAAGGGTGGCTCGGTGCAGGCCACGGAGAACTACTGGAACGTGCAGCCGTGGACAGGGTCGATGCCGGGCAACCCGACCGTGGTCAATGCTCCGGCCGTCGGCCAGCTTTACGCGCGGCCCAACGACCTGCGCTACGCGTTCTCCGAATTCGAGCGCGAACGCGTCAACGGCCAGGCCGTGCTGCAGTTCGCACCGACGGACAGCCTGACCCTGACCGTGGATTACACCTACTCGACCAACGAGATCACCGAGAATCGTGGCGAGCAGGGCATGTGGTTGCAGAACAGTAACTACACCAACGTCGAGTTCGACACCAGTGGCGCCGTCGCGACGCCGGTCTACATCCGTGAAATCGCCGGCACCAAGGATTTCGGCCTGGAGCAGCAGCGCAGCATGCAGGAGTACAAGCTGGGTTCGCTGGGCTTCAACGCCGTCTGGAATGTCAGCGACCGCTTCAAGCTCAGCTTCGATGCGCACAACTCGAAGAACGAGAGCCGACCGAATGATCCGCTGACCGGCGGTGGTTCGATCTTCATGAGCATCGCCGGCACCAACAACTGTACCCGTGGCCCCCATTGCGGTGGCTCCTGGGTGCAGGAGCTGAACTTCAACAATGGCCTGCCGGTTGGCACCCAGGTCTGGTATCCCAGCACCGCCGATGCGGTCGCCGGGACCAATGGCGTGGTCAATCCGGGCTTCCAGGAAGGCGAGGTTGGCACGCAGGTGCTGCGCGTCAACGCGCAGACCCAGATTAGCGAGATCAAGCAGGCGCGCGTCGATGGCGAATGGAACTTCGACCACGGGCGCTTCCAGTTCGGCGTGGACACCAACAAGTCCACCACCCACCGCATCCAGGCCGCCGAGGCCTACTCGACCCTGGGCGACTGGGGCGTGGCCAACGTGGACCGGGATACCGCCGCAGGCCTGATGGACCTGCTGCAGCCGGTCAGCATCGTCGGCCTGTTCGACGACTACAGTGCCAACAGCTGGCCCGCCTGGCGCGGCAATGCCGGGCAGCTCGCGCAATGGGCATCGCGCGAGTACGGCGTCGGCCTGGGTGTGAACCCGCAACGCGCGGCCGACAACTTCGTGGAAGAGAAGACCAAGGCGGCGTACTTCCAGGTGGAGCTGGACGGGGAGCTGGGTGGCATGCGCACCAACACCCGCCTGGGCGTGCGCTATGAAACCACTGACGTGGTGTCGACCTCGGTCATTGCCGTCCCCGAGTCCATCGAGTGGCAGGCCAACAACGATTTCCGCATCGTGCTGTCCGATGAGCAGCAGCCCTTCACAGAGAAGGCGCGCTATAGCTACATCCTGCCCAACCTTGATTTCAGCATCGACCTCACCGAGGAACTGAAGGGCCGCGTTTCGTTCGGCAAGAGCATCGCCCGCGCGCCGTACGGCAATCTCTATGCGGGACCCGGGGCCCAGCAGCCGTTCGGCTCGGTGCTGATCGATCCCTCGTCGCGCGCCAGCGGCAATTCGCAGAACCCGAGCCTGAAGCCGCTGGAATCGGACAACCTCGACCTGGGGCTGGAGTGGTACTTCGCCGATGCCAGCTACGTATCATTGACCTACTGGAACAAGTCGGTCAGCAACTTCATCGGCAATACCGTCGTCCAGGAAAGCCTGTACGGCCTCACCGACCCGACCTCCGGGCCGGATGCGCGGGCGGCGTTGGACTTCCTGACCAGCGGCGCCTGCGTCGCCCAGGTCGGGCCGGCCAATGCGGCCGCCTGCTCGGCCAACGACACCTCGCTGTTCACCGCGCTGGCATTGCTGCGAAACAATCCTGCCGGCCTCGGCGCCTACAACGGCACCGATGCGCAGGTGCTGGCCACCGAAGCGGCCTACGATCTGTATGGGCAGCCCAACGATCCGCTGTACCAGTTCAACGTCAATCGCCCGATCAACCAGAACAAATCCAAGCTGCATGGCTGGGAGCTGGGCGGCCAGTACTTCTTCGGTGACACCGGCTTCGGCGTGCTGGCCAACTACACCGTGGTCAACGGCGATGTCGGCTACAACAATGGCGGCGATCCGGGCATCGACCAGTTCTCGCTCACCGGCCTGAGCGACACCGCCAACGCCATGCTGATGTACGAGAAGTACGGGTGGTCGGTGCGCCTGGCATGGAACTGGCGCGACCAGTACCTGATCCTGGCCAACCAGGGCTCCAGCCGCAATCCCTACTATGTGGAGCCGTACGAGCAGTGGGATCTCAGCGTCAACTACGCGCTGGATGACCACTGGTCCTTCAGCCTGGAGGCGATCAACCTGACCGGCGAGGATGTGCGGTGGCGCTCGCGCACGTCGCAGATGATCGTCAAGCTGGCAGACCAGAGCCCGCGCTACATGCTGGGCGTCCGCTACAAGTTCTGAGCCTGGTTGCCGACGCGTCCGGCACGGCACCGCTGCCCGCCAGCGGTGCCGTGCCGGAACGGTGTCGCCGCACCTGTCGCGCCTGCGCTACGCTGCCGGCCAGCCACCCCGCACTGGATACCCTGATGGCCCGCTACGAAATGCTCAACAACATCGCGCATCGGGACCTGAAGGTCGCCACCGGATTCGGGCCGCAGTTCGGCGATGCCGTGGGCATGGTGCCGGCCTATCCCAGCGAGTTCGCAGAACTGCAGCGTGAGTATCCGATCTTCCTGCGCAGGGAAACCGGGACGGAAGCGTGGCAGTCCGTGGCCCTGCTGGGTTTCGAGCAACACGAGAACCTGTTCCTGCAGGACGGGCGCTGGAATGCTTCCTACCTGCCTGGCGCGGCAGCCAAAGGGCCGTTCCTGATCGGCTTCCAGGAGCACTACGTGGATGGCCTGCTCACCCAGGATGCGGTGATGCACGTGGACCTGGACCATCCGCGCGTCACCGACGGGGGCGGTGAGCCGGTGTTCCTGCCGCAGGGCGGCAACACCCCTTACCTGGACCACATCGCCAGCGTGCTGCGCGGCATCCACGAGGGCAGTGCCTTCGCGGCCGGGATGTTCACGATGCTCGACGACTGTGGCCTCATCCAGCCGGTCACGCTCGACGTGCAGATCGCGGCGCACCACCGGGTGAGCGTGAGCGGATTGCACGGCATCGACCGCGAGCGCCTGGCGGCGCTGGACAGTTCGCGCCTGGCTGCGTTGAACCGCGCCGGCTACCTGGAAGGTGCGTACCTGATGCTTGCCTCGCTGCATAACATGCGCCGCCTGATCGCCGAGAAGCAGCGCCGTCTCCGCGTCCAGCACGGCACCGCGCAGGCGGCCAGGAACTGACCGGTGCACGCCAGCCTGCCGATGCGGATCCTGGAAGGCATCGATCCTGCCGCCTTGCCACTGGCTGCCCTGGTGGAGGCCGGTGACCCGGTCGTACTGCGCGGCATCGCCACCGATTGGCCACTGGTCCAGGCCGGGCTGGGCGGGGTGCAGGACGCAATGGCGTACCTGTGCAGCGTCGATGCGGGCGCGCCCATCCAGTACTCGTTCGGCGGCGCCGAGATCGGGGGGCGCCCGTTCTACAGCGCGGACTTCACCCGGTTGAACTTCGAAGTGCGGCGCGGTGGGCTGGCCCAGGTGCTGGAAGAGATCGCCATGACGCTGCATGCACCGCAACCGCCAACCTACTACGTGGCCTCGCTGCCGATCGCGCGGGCACTGCTGCCGGCATTCGCGCAGGCCAACGACGCCGGTCTGGCGAAGCAGGGCATCGACGCCACCGCCAGCATCTGGATCGGCAACCGGGTGACGGCCTCGTGCCATTTCGACACACCCGACAACCTCGCCTGCTGCGCGGTGGGGCAGCGCGAGTTCACCCTGTTCCCGCCCGACCAGATCGACAATCTGTATCCGGGCCCGCTCGATCCCACGCCGGGGGGACAGGTGGTCAGCGTGGTGGACTTCGAACAGCCCGACTTCGATCGGCATCCACGTTTCCGCGAGGCGCTGGCGCACGCGCGCCGCGCGGTGCTTGGGCCCGGCGATGCGATCTTCATTCCCAGCATGTGGTGGCACCATGTACGCAGCCTGGAACCGTTTAACGTGCTGGTGAACTACTGGTGGCGAAGCTCGCCGGCTTGGCTGGGATCCGCGCTGGCGGCGCTGCACCACGCGATGTGGGCCGTGCGTGATCTGCCGGCGCGCGAAAAGCAGGCCTGGGAAGGGCTCTTCCGCTACTACGCCTTCGGCCCTGGCGAGCGCGCGGGGCAGCACCTGCCTGACGCCGCGCGCGGGGATCTGGCACCGTTCGACGAGCAGCGCGCCCGCCGCATGCGCGCGATGCTGCTGGGCAGGCTCAACCGTTGAGAGAGGGCGCCGTTTTGGATACCGAGAGCACGCTCGCAGGGCGCATCCGCAAGGTGGTCATTGCCGGTGGCGGTACGGCGGGTTGGCTGGCCGGCTGCGCGCTTGCGCACCAGTTCCGTGACCAGCTGCAGATCACGCTGGTCGAGTCCGAGCAGATCGGCACGGTCGGTGTCGGTGAGTCCACTGTGCCGCCGATCCGCACCTTCCACCGCTTCCTGCAGATCGACGAGCAGGAATTCCTGCGCGCGGTGGCAGGCACCTTCAAGCTGTCGATCTCGTTCGAGAACTGGCGCCTGCCGGGCGATCGCTTCTTCCATCCGTTCGGCACCATCGGCCATGGCACCTGGGCGGCCCCCTTCCATCACTTCTGGCTGGACAGCCTGCGCCGCGGCATGCCCTCGGACCTGGGCGACTTCTGCCTGGAGAGCATCGCCTCGCGTGGCGACCGCTTCTCGCTGCACACCCAGCCGCAGGCCAGCTATGCGTATCACTTCGATGCCGGACTGTATGCGCGGTTCCTGCGCGGCAGGGCCGAGGCCCACGGCCTGCGCCGGATCGAAGGCCGGATCGCCCAGGTCAGGCAGCACGCGCACGACGGTTCGGTGCAGGCGCTGGTGCTGGACGACGGCCAGGTGATCGAGGGCGATCTGTTCATCGACTGCACCGGCTTCCGCGGCCTGCTGATCGAGCAGGCACTGGGCACCGGCTACGAGGACTGGCACGAATGGCTGCCGTGCGACCGGGCCGTGGCGGTACAGACCGAAGCGGTGGCGCCGCCGGTGCCCTATACCCGGGCGATCGCCCACGAGGCGGGGTGGCGCTGGCACATCGCGCTGCAGCACCGCGTTGGCTGCGGGCTGGTGTATGACAGCCGCCATCTGTCCGATGACGAGGCCGCCGCGAAACTGCTGCGCGATGCCGGGGCTCCACCCTTGCGCGATCCATGGAAGGTGCCGTTCCGCAGTGGACGCCGGCTGAAGGCCTGGAACAGGAACGTGGTGTCGCTCGGGCTGGCCAGCGGCTTCATCGAACCGCTGGAGTCGACCAGCATCCATCTGACGATCAGTGCGGTAGTGCGCCTGATCCAGCTGTTCCCGTTCGACGGCATCAGTGCGTCGCTGGTGCAGCTGTATAACGATGTCAGCCGCCAGGAAATGGAGCACGTGCGCGATTTCATCATCCTGCACTACCACGCCACGCAGCGCAGCGAACCGATGTGGAAGGCCTGTCGCGAGATGCGCGTGCCCGAGTCGCTGCAGCAGCGGCTGCAGGCGTGGCGCGAGCGTGCGCATGCGTGGCAGGACCCCGGCGAGCTGTTCCGCGTCGAATCCTGGACCAGCGTGCTGCTCGGGCAGGGCATCGCGCCCGGTCCTGCGCACCCGCTGGCGCGGGCCGTGAGTGATGTCGATCTGCGCACCTTGTTGAAGGGCATCCAACGGCCTGTGCAGCAGGCCGCCGCGCAGATGCCGGCGCAGGCGGAGTTCATCGCGCAGTACTGCAGGTCCGGCGTGGACGTGTGGCGTTCGACGGCAGCAAGCGCGTAGCAGGCTTTTGCGTTGCAGCACGCTTTTTCCGCTGCAGCTGGTTACAGTGCGGCAACACCGCTGGCGATGACGCGCGCGGTGGCAACGAGGGGGCCGGACACCACGCCCCCTTTTTGAGTCCACGGAATGTTAGCGCTACCTTTTTGTGATCGGAGGCGGTTTCGATGGGTCTGGTTGCAGGGATCGATGCAGGGACGCAGAGCCTGAAGGTGCTGGTCTATGACCCGCGGAAGCAGGCGGTGGTGGCCTCGGCCGGCGCGCCGCTCGCGCTGGACAGCGGTGCCGACGGCAGCCGCGAACAGGCGCCTGCCGACTGGGTGTCGGCCCTGCGCGACTGCTTTGCCCGGATCGATCTCTCGCTGCGCGCACGCATCGTCGCGCTGGCGGTATCGGGGCAGCAGCATGGGTTCGTGCCGGTCGATGATGCTGGCGAGGTACTGGCGCCGGCCAAGCTGTGGTGCGACACCAGCACCTCGGCCGAATGCATCCAGATCATGGACGCCGTGGGTGGGTTCCAGCGGACCATCGCGCTGGCGGGCAATCCGATCCTGGCCGGCTACACGGCCTCCAAGCTGCCCTGGACCCGGACCCACCGTGCCGACGCCTATGCGCGGCTGGCGACCATCCTGCTGCCACACGACTACCTGAATTTCGTGTTGACCGGGCAGCGGTTCTGCGAGCTTGGCGATGCGTCCGGCACCGGCTGGCTGGACGTGCGCACACGCACATGGTCGCAGGAACTGCTGCGCGCAACCGATCCTGATCGTGATCTTGCTGCCTGCCTGCCGCCGATCGCTGCGCCCGATGCCCTGTTCGATATCGCGCCGAAGGCAGCCGCCGAGTTCGGGCTGCCGGCGGCCGTGAAGATTGCCGTGGGTGGCGGCGACAACATGATGGCGGCGATCGGCACCGGCTGCGTCACGGAAGGGCGGCTGGCGATGAGCCTGGGAACCTCCGGAACGCTGTTTGCGTATTCCGGCTCGCCAGTGATCGATCCGGACGGCGCGTGGGCGGCGTTCTGCTCGTCCACGGGGGGCTGGCTGCCGCTGATCTGCACCATGAACTGCACCGTGGCCACCGAACGCGTGGCCAGCGCCTTCGGTTTCAGCAGCCGCGACGGCGACGCGCATCTTCGCGCAACGCCGCCGGGGGCAGGGGGCCTGGTGATGCTGCCGTTCCTCAATGGCGAACGTACCCCTGACCTGCCGCTCGGCAAGGGGGTGCTGGCTGGCCTGGATACCGCCAATTTCACCCCGGCGCATTTCTACCGCGCCGCCATGGAGGGCGCGACCTACAGCCTGAAGTACGGCTACGACGCCTTCGTCCGCGCGGGCATGCAGTTCGATCGCATCGTGCTCACCGGCGGCGGCAGCAACAGCGCTGCCTGGCGTCAGCTGGTGGCCGATGTATTCGGCCTGCCGGTGGAGGTCCCGGTGCAGGCCGAGGGTGCGGCGTTTGGAGCGGCGCTGCAGGCGCTGTGGGCGCTCGCCCGATCGCAGGGCAACGCCACTTCGATCAGCGACATCACCGCACGGCACGTCACCGTCGATCCCGCGCTGTCCGCACGACCGGATACGGATCGCAGCGATGCCTATGCACGGGCCTACGCACGCTTCCTCAGTCATCTCGATGCCATCACGCCGCTGCAGCGGGGTTGATGGCTCCTCCACGACACCCCGTACAACGACAGGAGCACGCACCATGAGCACGCAGCCCTTCATCGGCGCCAAGGAATACTTCCCCGGCGTCGGCCGCATTCCGTTCGAGGGCAAGGGCTCGGACAATCCGCTTGCCTTCAAGGTCTACGATGCCAGCCGGGTCATCGGTGGCAAGACCATGCAGGAGCATCTGCGCTTCGCCGTGTGCTACTGGCACACCTTCTGCAATGCCGGGCACGATCCGTTCGGCCCGGGCACCCGGCAGTTCCCGTGGGAGGCATCGTCGCCGCTGGCCACGGCCGAAGCAAAGGTGGACGCGGCGTTCGAGTTCTTCACCAAGCTGGGCGTGCCGTACTGGTGCTTCCACGATATCGACCTGGCGCCGGATGCCGACGACATCGGCCAGTACCAGAAGAACCTCTCGCATATGGTGGGCCTGGCCAAGGCACGCCAGGAGGCCACTGGCGTCAAGCTGCTGTGGGGCACGGCCAACCTGTTCTCGCACCCGCGCTACATGAACGGCGCATCGACCAATCCCGACTTCGCGGTGGTCGCGCGTGCAGCCGTGCAGGTCAAGGCCGCTCTCGAGGCCACGGTCGAACTCGGTGGCGAGCACTATGTGTTCTGGGGCGGGCGCGAGGGCTATGCGTCGCTGGCCAATACCCAGATGAAGCGGGAGATCGAGCATTTCGCGCGCTTCCTGACCATGGCACGCGACTATGGCCGCAGCATCGGGCTGAAGGGCAACTTCCTGATCGAGCCCAAGCCGATGGAGCCGATGAAGCACCAGTACGACTTCGACAGTGCCACGGTGGTGGGCTTCCTGAAGGAACACGGGCTGGACAAGGACTTCAAGCTCAACATCGAGGCCAACCACGCCACGTTGTCTGGCCATACCTTCGAGCACGACCTGCAGGTCGCGTCCGATCATGGCCTGCTCGGCAGCATCGATGCCAACCGCGGCAACGCGCAGAACGGCTGGGACACCGACCAGTTCCCCAGCGATCTGTACGACACCGTGGGCGCGATGCTGGTCGTGCTGCGCCAGGGCGGGCTGGAGGGCGGGTTGAACTTCGATGCGAAGGTGCGCCGTGAGTCGACCGACCTGGAGGATCTGTTCATTGCCCATATCGGCGGCATGGATGCGTTCGCACGCGGGCTGGAGGTTGCCCATGCACTGCTGACCGAGTCGCCGTGGGAGCAATGGCGTGCGCAGCGCTACGCAAGCTTCGATTCCGGCGCCGGCCAGGATTTCGAGCGTGGCACGCTCAGCCTGCCGGACCTGGCGGCACTGGCCGCCCGCCTCGGCGAACCGCGCCAGGCCAGCGGCAAGCAGGAGCGTTACGAAAACCTGCTCAACCAGTACCTGCTGCGCTGAGCGCGGCCACGGTGCACTCAAGGGGATGGGGATGAACCAGGCAGCAGGCAGCGGTGAGAACACGCGGCTGATCGTACTGATCAGCGTGGTGGCGACGATTGGCGGTTTTCTGTTCGGCTTCGACAGCGGTGTGATCAACGGCACCCAGGATGGCCTGCACCAGGCGTTCCGGTCCGGCGAATGGATGCAGGGGTTCGAGATCGCGTCGATGCTGCTGGGCTGTGCGGTGGGCGCGTTCAGTGCTGGACGGCTGGCCGACCGGCTCGGCCGTCGCAACGTACTGATCCTTTCGGCAGTGATGTTCCTGCTGTCGGCGCTCGGTGCCGGGGCGGCGGTCTCGTCGGCCTGGTTCATTGCGGCGCGGGTGGTGGGTGGATTCGCGGTCGGCGCAGCCAGCGTGATCTCGCCGGCCTACATTGCCGAGGTCGCTCCGGCCCGTTACCGCGGTCGCCTGGCAACGGTGCAGCAGATCGCGATCATCACCGGCCTCACTGCCGCCTTCCTGTCCAACTATCTGCTGGCGGCCGCAGCGGGCGCGTCGACCGAACCGCTATGGGGCGGGCAGGCCGCCTGGCGCTGGATGTTCTGGATGCAGGCCGTGCCATCACTGGTGTTCCTGCTGCTGTTGCTGACCATTCCGGAGAGCCCGCGCTACCTGGTGGTGAAACGGCGCAAGGACGACGCCCTGCGGGTGCTGACGCGGCTGCTGGGCAGCGACAAGGCCAGGGCCACGCTCGAGGAGATCGATGCCTCGCTGTCCAACGACCATCATCGCCCGCGACTGTCGGATCTGAAGAGCACGCTGACCGGGCGGATCCGCCCGATCGTGTGGGTCGGCGTCGGGCTGGCCTGCTTCCAGCAGCTGGTCGGCATCAACGTGGTGTTCTATTACGGCGCGGTGCTGTGGCAGGCAGTCGGCTTTTCCGAGAACGACGCTCTGCTGATCAACGTGCTGTCCGGCGCACTGAGCATCGGTGCCTGCGTGGTCACCGTGCTGCTGATTGACCGGATCGGCCGCAAACCCCTGCTGTGGTTCGGCTCGGCCGGGATGTCGCTGTCGCTTGCACTGGTGGTGGTGGCGTTTGCCAGCGGTTCGCTGGCCGACGGGCATCTGCAGCTGCCCGGCCGCATGGGCACGCTGGCGCTGGTGGCGGCCAATGCCTATGTCGTGTTCTTCAATCTGTCCTGGGGGCCGGTGATGTGGGTGATGCTGGGCGAGATGTTCCCGAACCAGATCCGCGGTTCGGCACTGGCAGTCGCCGGCGCGGCGCAGTGGACCTCCAACTTCGTGGTCACGGTGACGTTCCCGATGCTGCTGGCCGCGGCAGGGCTGGCGGCCACCTACGGCATCTACCTGGTGGCTGCCGTGATCTCGGTGATCTTCGTCGTCCGGCATGTGCACGAGACCAAGGGCAAGGAACTGGAGCAGATGGAAGGATGAGCACCATGACATCGCAGGCCTTCGTCATCCGCAGCGGCGCGCTGGTCGCCGCACTGATGCTGGGATTGCTCGGCTGCCGCGGCCAGGACCGGGCTGCCGCCGCCGCAGCCACCGACAAGGATCCCTGGCCGGAGGTCATCTGGCCCCTGGCTGCGGACCCGGCGCTGGAGAAGCGCATCACCGACCTGATGGCCGGCATGACGGTGGAGGAAAAGGTCGGCCAGCTGGTGCAGGGTGACATCGCCAGCGTCACCCCAGATGATGTGCGCCGCTACCGGCTTGGCTCGATCCTGGCCGGTGGCAACTCCGATCCCGGTGGCCGCTATGACGCCTCGCCGGCCGAATGGCTGGCGCTGGCCGACGCCTTCTACGACGCCTCGATGGATACGTCGAAAGGCGGCAAGCCCATTCCGCTGCTGTTCGGCATCGATGCCGTGCACGGGCAGAGCAACATCATTGGCGCCACGTTGTTCCCGCACAACATCGGGCTGGGCGCCACGCGCAATCCGGAGCTGCTGCGGCAGATCGGTGGCATCACCGCGCTGGAGACCCGCGTTACCGGCATGGAGTGGACGTTCGCGCCGACCGTTGCCGTACCCCAGGATGATCGCTGGGGACGCACCTACGAAGGCTACTCCGAATCGCCGGACGTGGTGGCCAGCTATGCCGCCGCCATGGTGGAGGGGCTGCAGGGCAGGGTGGGAACCCCGGAGTTCCTCGATGGCCGCCATGTGATCGCCTCGGTGAAGCATTTCCTAGGCGACGGTGGCACCACTGACGGCAAGGACCAGGGCGACACCCGCATCAGCGAGTCAGATCTGGTGCGCATCCACGCCGCCGGATATCCGCCGGCAATCGCCGCCGGCGCGCAGACCGCGATGGCGTCGTTCAACAGCGTCAACGGTGAAAAGATGCATGGGCACCGGCACTACCTTACCGATGTACTCAAGGGCCGCATGAACTTCGGTGGCTTCGTGGTGGGTGACTGGAATGGTCATGGACAGGTCAAGGGTTGCACCACTACAGACTGCCCGGCCACGATCAACGCGGGCCTGGACATGGCGATGGCCTCGGACAGCTGGAAGGGTTTCTACGAGACGACGCTGGCTGCGGTGAAGGATGGGCGGATCACGCCGCAACGCCTGGACGATGCGGTGCGCCGGATCCTGCGGGTCAAGTTCCGCCTTGGGCTGTTCGAGGCCGGCAGGCCATCCACGCGGGCCGTCGGCGGGCAGTTCGCACTGATCGGCGCGCCGGCACATCGCGCGGTTGCCCGGCAGGCCGTGCGCGAATCGCTGGTCCTGCTGAAGAACCAGAACGGCCTCCTGCCGCTGTCGCCGAAGCAGCGGATCCTCGTGGCCGGCGACGGTGCCGACGATGTCGGCAAGCAGGCCGGCGGCTGGACGCTCAACTGGCAGGGCACCGGCACCACCCGCAAGGACTTCCCCAATGCAGACACGACCTACGAGGGCATCGCGCGCCAGGCCAGGGCGGCAGGGGGTGAAGCCGTGCTTGCCGCCGATGGTCGCTATGCAGTGAAGCCCGACGTGGCGGTGGTGGTGTTTGGCGAGGACCCCTATGCCGAGTTCCAGGGGGACCGGCCGACGCTGGCCTACAAGCCCGGCAACGAAACGGACCTGGCGCTGCTCAAGCGGCTCAAGGCCGATGGCATACCGGTTGTCGCGGTCTTACTGAGCGGGCGGCCGCTCTGGGTGAACCGGGAAATCAATGCCGCCGATGCCTTTGTGGCTGCGTGGCTGCCGGGTTCGGAAGGCGCCGGGATTGCCGATGTGCTGCTGCGCGGAAGCGATGGCCGCGTGCAGTACGATTTCAAGGGCAAGCTCAGTTTCAGCTGGCCGCGCACTGCCACCCAGTACGCCAACAACGTGGGCCAAAAGGACTACGATCCATTGTTTGCGTTCGGCTTCGGCCTGACCTACGCCGACAACGGCGACCTGGCCGCGCTGCCGGAGGCATCGGGCGTGACCGGCAACGAGGGCGCGACCGGCGTGTTCTTTGCGCGCGGTGACGCAGGCCCTGGCATGGCGCTGCGGCTCGAGGATGCTGCTGGCCAGGGCCTGACCGTGACCCGCGTGCCGGACGCATTGCCCGATGATCGGCTGAAGATCACCGGCGTGGATCATCTGGCGCAGGAGGATGGACGACGCCTGGCCTGGTCGGGCAATGGCGAAGCCGTCGCGGCACTGCAGTCGCACACGACGCTGGACCTGCAGCGCGAATCCAACGGCGACCTGATGCTGCTGACCACGCTGCGGGTGGACGCAGCCCCGAAGGGTGAGGCGTGGCTGTCGGTCGGTTGCGGCGTGGGCTGCTCGGCGCGCATCGCCATCGGGCCGGCGCTGGCGGCGCTTCCACAGGGCCAGTGGAAGCGTGTCGGCGTGCCGCTGAAGTGCCTGGCCAAGGCGGGCGCCAAGCTGGACGCGATCGACCGACCGTGGTCGGTGGCGACGGGCGATGCGATGACGATTTCCGTGTCACGCGTCGCGCTGGGCGCACCGAATGAAGCCGGGGTCACCCTCGGATGTGGAGCATGAGGCCTGCGCTACCGCGCACGGGGCGGCGCGGCGACCGAACCGCGTGCGATCAGCCGATGCGGCATCACATGATCGCGCAGCACCGTTGCGTCCCCCGCCGGACGGCGGATGGTGCGCAGCAGGATGTCGACGGCCGCGTTGGCCATCGAGGCGATGGGCTGGTGGATCGTGGTCAGTTCCGGCCACACGGTGGTGGCGGCCGAGGTGTCATCGAATCCCACGACCGACAGGTCGCGCGGCACTTCCAGCCCGCGCCGATGCGCCACCGAGATGGCGGCGGCGCCCATGTCGTCGTTGCTGGCGAAAATCGCGGTCGGTGGCCGGCGTTGGGACAACAGCTTTTCGGCCGCAGCCAGGCCGGATCGGTAGGTGTAGTCACCGTGCTGGACCAGGCCAGGCTCCACCGCCAGCCCGGCCTCGCGCAGGGCGGTGACGAAGCCGTCGTAACGGAGCGCACTTGCGCTCAGGTCATCGCGCCCACGGATGAAACCGATGCGGGTGTGTCCCTGCCGGAGCAGGTGATCGGTCATTTCCTTGCCGGCACTGAAATCGTCGATGCGGACGCAGGACAGGGCCTCGCTGAGGCGACCCGATGCGATGGCCACCACTGGAATGCCAGCCTTGACCAGTTCGCTTACGGCGGCCTGCGATTCGCACAGGGGCGGCGGCAGGATCACCCCGTCGACGCGTCCGGCGAGCGCACGCGCCGCCCTGCGTTCGGATTCGGCATCCAGCTTGTCCCAGTAGTCGATGACCAGCTGGATGGCGGAACTGGAGGCGACGCGCAGCAGGCCCACCAGCAGTTCGCGCAGGTAGGCGCCGCTGGGGTTGGTGTAGATCAGCGCAATGCGCGTGTGCTGTGCGGCGGCCAGCGAACTGGCGGCAAGATTGGGCGTATAGCCCAGCTCGCGCACGGCGCGCAGCACGCGCTCGCGGGTGACGTCGCGCACCTTGCCCTGGTTGATCACCCGCGACACGGTCATCGGCGAAACGCCGGCAAGGGCCGCAACCTCGTCGATCGTCACGCCTGCGGTTCTGCGGCGAACCGATTTCTTCGGCTTGTCCAATGCACGATCCCTTTGTTCTTGGTGGCGCTGCCGCGCGGGTGCGAAGGACGATGATGCGCCGCCCCGGGCCCGGACGTAGTCTACAAAAGCGCATGTTAACGCCGTTGTTGCGTACTGTCGGCACGCGCCTTTGCGCCGTGCTCGCACTGCTGGCCTGTGCTGGCGGGGCACGGGCGGAGGATGGCTATGCGCTGTGGATGCGCTACCAGCCGGTTGCCGCAACGGTTGCTGCCGATTATCGGCGGCAACTGGCCGAAGTGGTGGCCCCGGATCGCACGCCGATGCAGCGCGCCACCCGAGACGAGCTTGCGCGCAGCCTCCCTGGATTGCTCGGAGCGGCGCCGCCAATGCGAACGGCAATCAGTACTGGCCATGCCCTGGTGCTGGGTACGCCGCAGTCTTCGGCGCTGGTTGCCGCGTTCGGCAACGAGATCGCCACGTTGGGCGACGAGGGCTTCCTGATCCGGCAGGTCCGGACCGGGGGGCGCGATGTGCTGCTGGTGGCGGCACGCCGGGATGTCGGCGTGCTGTATGGCATGTTCCACCTGCTGCGCCTGTTGCAGCGTGGCATGCCGCTGCAGGGCCTGGACGTGCGGGAGTCGCCGCGGGTCGCACTGCGCGTGCTCGACCATTGGGACAACCTGGACCGCTACGTCGAGCGTGGCTATGCGGGCAGCTCGCTATGGGACTGGCAGACGTTGCCGCAATGGCGTGACCCGCGCTACACCGACTACGCCCGTGCCAACGCCTCGCTCGGCATCAACGGCACCGTCCTCAACAACGTCAATGCCAGTGCGATGAGCCTGTCGCCGGCCTATCTGGCCAAGGCCGCAGCGCTGGCCGACCTGTTCCGCCCCTATGGCATCCGCGTCTACCTGAGCGCGCGCTTCAGTGCACCCATCGAGCTCGGCGGCCTGGCAACGGCCGATCCCCTGGATCCGGCTGTGCGGCGCTGGTGGCGCGACAAGGTCGATGAGATCCATGCGCGCATTCCGGATTTCGGCGGCTTCCTGGTCAAGGCGAACTCGGAGGGCCAACCCGGCCCGCAGGATTACGGTCGTTCCCATGCCGACGGCGCCAACCTGCTGGCCGACGCGCTGGCGCCCTACAACGGCGTGGTGATGTGGCGGGCCTTCGTGTATTCGCACGAGGTTCCCGAAGATCGCGCCAAGCAGGCGTACAGCGAGTTTGTCGGGCTGGACGGTGCCTTCCGCCCCAACGTGATCGTGCAGGTGAAGAACGGCCCCATCGACTTCCAGCCGCGCGAGCCGTTCCATCCGCTGTTCGGCGCGATGCCACGCACGCCGCTGATGATGGAACTGCAGATCACCAAGGAATACCTGGGTTTTGCGACGCACCTGGTCTACCTGGGAACGCTCTACGAGGAAGTGCTGCAGGCCGACACCCATGCCCGCGGCGAGGGCTCCACGGTTGCCCGCGTGATCGATGGCTCGCTGGAGGGCCACGCACTGACCGGTATTGCCGGCGTCGCCAACATCGGCGTGGACCGCACCTGGAGTGGCTCGCACTTCGACCAGGCCAACTGGTACGCCTTCGGCCGGCTGGCCTGGAACCCGCAGCAATCCGCGCGCGCGATTGCCGAAGACTGGGCAGCGTTGACGTTCTCGCCCGACCCGCAGGTGACCGGCCCGATCGTGCGGATGATGATGGACTCGCGCGAGGCGGCAGTGGATTACATGACGCCGCTGGGCCTGCATCACCTCATGGCACGCGGCCATCACTACGGCCCCGGACCCTGGGTGGACGGCGGCCCGCGTGCGGACTGGACGTCGGTGTACTACCACCGCGCAGATAGCCAGGGCATCGGCTTTGACCGCAGCGCCAGCGGAAGCAACGCCGTGGGCCAGTACGCCCCGCAGGTCGCCGAGATCTACGGCGATTCCGCGCGGGTGCCCGAGTCGCTGCTGCTGTGGTTCCATCATGTGCCGTGGGACCGCCGCATGCGCTCGGGCAGGACGCTCTGGGAGGAACTGGTCGGGCGCTATTCGCGGGGTGTGCGCCAGGTGCAGTCGATGCAGGCGACCTGGGCCGGCCTGCGCGACCGGATCGATCCGCAGCGGCATCGGCACGTCGCGGCGTTCCTGCAGATCCAGCACGACGAAGCGCAATGGTGGCGTGACGCCAGCGTGGCGTACTTCCAGTCGCTCAGTGGCCGGCCGCTGCCCGCCGGCGAGCGGCCGCCGCCGCATCCGTTGTCGTACTACCAGGCGTTGCAGTTTCCGTTCGCACCGGGAGATGGCCGATGAGCAGGTTCGGAGCGGTTGGTCATGCGCTGATGCTGGTGGCCATGGCCGGGTTTGCGATGCCGGCTGCGGCGCGGGAAGTGGCGGGATTGCTGCATCCGCTGTTCAGCGATCACGCCGTCCTGCAGCGTGACCGGCCCATTGCGGTCTGGGGGCACGCAGGCCCCGGGGAGGCGGTTTCCGTGACGTTTGCCGGGCAGGCGGTAAGCACCCGGGCGGATGCCGCAGGCGGCTGGCAGGCGACGCTGCCCCCGGTGGCCGCGGGCGGTCCGTACGCGCTGGAGGTAAACGCCGGGACACGTCGGGAGATGGCGCGCGACGTGCTGGTCGGCGACGTGTGGCTGTGCTCGGGCCAGTCGAACATGGAGCTGCCGATGTGGCGCTCGCTCAACGCAGCCAGCGAGATCACCGCCGCCACGATGCCACGGATCCGGCTGTTCACCGTGCCGCAGCACGCCGCCGTGCAGGCACAGGAGAGCTTCAACGGCAGCACTGCCTGGACATCGGCAACGCCTGATACGGTGCGCGCTTTCTCCGCCACCTGCTTCTACTTCGCGCGCGAACTGCAGCGCACCGTCGACGTGCCGATGGGGCTGATCGAGGCGGCGTGGGGCGGCTCGCGGATCGAGGCCTGGACCAGCGTGGGTGCACTGCGAGAGCAGGGTGGCCTGGACGAGCCCCTCGATATCCTTGCGCGGTCCGCGCGTGATCCGCTGGAGGCACGCGCAGCCTGGGGCCGCTACTGGCAGCACTGGTGGGCCATGCGTGACGGCGCGCTGCCCGGCGACGCACCTTGGCGCGCGGACACCGATGACGGCGGCTGGTCACGCGCACCGGCCGCGCTGGGGGCCTGGGAGCGGTGGAACGTGCCCGTGCTTGCCGATTACAACGGCATGGTCTGGTATCGCACGCAAGTGGTGCTGAGCGCTGAACAGGCTGCACGCGGCGCGACCCTGGAGCTGGCATCGGCTGACGAGGCGGACGTGACCTGGGTGAACGGCGTGTCCGTGGGCAGCCAGTACGGCTCCGGCCAGAGGCGCTACCGGTTGCCCGGCGGCCTGCTGAAGGCAGGGTCCAACAGCATTGCGGTCAACGTGCTGGACACCTACGGTGAAGGCGGCCTGGCCGGCCCTGCCACGGCATACGGCCTGCAGTTCGACAACGGTGAGCGGGTGGCACTGCAGGGTCCGTGGAAGTACCGGGTGGCGCCGGGCCAACAGGCGCCGCCATTTGCCCCCTGGCAGGCCGCCACCGGGCTGTCGACGCTGTACAACGGAATGATCGCACCGCTCGGCGCTTTCGGGCTGCGCGGCATGCTGTGGTACCAGGGTGAATCGAACACCGGTGATGGCGCGGCGTACGCGGCGCGGTTGCGTGCGCTGCGCGACGATTGGCGGCGTCAGTTCGGTGAGCGCACGCCACTGCTGCTCGCGCAGCTGGCCAGCTATGGCCAGCCACCGGTTGCGCCCGCCGACAGCGGTTGGGCGCAGGTGCGCGAGGCGCAGCGGCGCGCCGCAGCCGAGGATGCGCAGACCGGGCTCGCCATCGCCATCGACATCGGCGATGCCTACGACATCCACCCGCCGAACAAGCAGGAGCTCGGGCGCCGCCTGGCGCGCGTGGCCCGCCACGTGGTGTACGGCGAGCAGGATCTGGCACCGTCAGGTCCGCGGGCGGTCACCGCCGTGCGGACGCCCACGGCCGTCGCCATTGCGTTCGAGGATGTCGAAGGCGCGCTCACCGCAACCGGTGCGCTGCGTCCGATCGGCTTTGAACTGTGCGAGGCCAAGGGCCATGCGCGCCACTGCGAGTACGCCGACGCCGAACTGGATGCGCGCCGGATCCTGCTGCGAGGCCCTCTGTCGACGCGCGCAACGCATGTCCGCTACTGCTGGGCCGATGGCCCGGTGTGCACGCTGCGCGATCGCAGCGGGGCGCCGGCCGGCCCGTTCGAACTTCCCATTGCCGAAGCCGAGGCCCGACGATGATGACGTTGTCCACGAAGTCCCCTGTGGCCCGCGACAGGGCCGGCCTGAGATCCATGGCGCGCCGGCTGCTGGCGGCAGTGTTCCTGCTGTCGGCCGCAGCCGCCCGGGCCAGCGCGCCGCCGGACGCTCCGCCGGTGTACTTCGACTGGTTCGAGTACCGCGGCAATGACCAGGCGTTTGAAGTGCCGCTGCCGGCCGGGCACTACCGCAATCCGGTACTGGCCGGCTTCCATGCCGATCCCAGCATCGTGCGCGCGAACGGCCGGTTCTATCTGGTCAATTCCAGCTTCACCTACTTCCCGGGCATTCCGGTGTTCGAGAGTGCTGACCTGGTGCACTGGAAGCAGATCGGCAACGTGATTGACCGCCCAACGCAGCTGGATTTCGACGGGCTGAGCGTGTCGCGCGGCATCTTCGCCCCCACCATCGAGTACCACGACGGGGTCTTCTACGTGGTGACCACGGCCACCGACAGTGGCGGCAACTTCATTGCCACGGCGCGCGACCCGGCCGGGCCGTGGTCCGATCCGCACTGGTTGCCCGGCATCGATGGCATCGATCCATCACTGTTTTTCGACGACGACGGCAAGGTGTACCTGATCAACAACGATGCACCGCCCGTTCCGCCGCGCTACGACGGGCACCGCGCCATCTGGATGCAGCAGATCGATCTGCCGGCATTCAGGCCGGTCGGGCCACGCCGGGTGCTGGTTGATGGAGGCGTGGAGCCGGCGAAGAATCCGATCTGGATCGAGGGACCGCACATCTACAAGCGGGAGGGCTGGTATTACCTGTCCGACGCTGAAGGAGGTACCGGGCCGCAGCATTCACAGGTGGTGCTGCGCAGCCGCGCGGTGTGGGGACCCTACGTTCCCTATGCGGACAATCCGATCCTGACCCAGCGCGAGCTGCCGGACGACCGTCCGCTGCCGATCACCAATGCCGGCCACGCCGACCTGGTCGAAGGCCCGGATGGCTCGTGGTGGGCGGTGTTCCTGGCCAGCCGCAACTATCAGAAGCGCCACTACAACACCGGGCGCGAGACCTACCTGTTGCCGGTGCGATGGCAGGATGGCTGGCCGCAGATCCTGCCGACCGACCAGGCCATTCCCTACGTGGCCAAGGCGCCGTCATGGATGCAGGGCGAGGCATCGCAGGCCCCGTCGACCGGCAATTTCGTGGCGCGCGACAATTTTGATGGCCCAGCGCTCGATCGCCAGTGGCTGCGCGTGCGCGTGCCCAGGCATGCCTGGGCTGACCTGCACAAGCGCCCCGGGATGCTGGCCGTGCACCCGCTTGCCGAGGATCTGGACACGTTGCGCAATCCGGCATTTCTCGGCCGGCGCCAGCAGCACCTGCGCTTCGAGGCGAGCACCGCGATGACCCCGCCAGCCCCCGGTGTCGCCGCCGGTCTGGCGGCGTTCCAGAGCGAGGCGTACTGGTACTTCCTCGGCGTTCGTGACCTTGGCGGGGGGCGCCTCTCGCTCTTTCTCGAAGCGCGTGACGGTGGTGGCAGCACGCGGACGCTGGCCAGCCATGACGTGCCGGCGTCTGCAGCACTGCGCCTGAAGATTGCCGGCAACGAGGGCGACTACGCGTTCTCGTTCGACACCGGCGACGGGCAGGGCTGGCAACTGCTCGCAGGCGACGTGGACGGCACCGTTCTGAGTACGGACCGGGCAGGCGGCTTCGTGGGCGCACTGCTGGGTCCCTTCGCGCGCGACGAGCGCACCGGGAGAAGCAAATGAGACTGTCGATTTCGTCCAGGACCCGCCGCCGCACGTGGCGTGGCCGGGCCACCCTGTTCGTCCTCACCTGCGTGGCGGCCGCGGCGTCCGCGGCCGCGCCACGGCCCTGGCTGGATGTCTCGGCAAGCTTCGAGCAACGGGCCGCCGCACTCGTCGCGCAGATGACCCTGGAAGAGAAGGCCGCGCAGATGCAGAATGCTGCACCGGCAATCGAACGGCTGGGAGTGCCCGCCTACGACTGGTGGAATGAGGGGTTGCATGGCGTCGCACGGGCGGGGCAGGCCACGGTGTTTCCGCAGGCAATCGGCCTGGCCGCGACCTTTGATGTACCGTTGATGGGGCAGGTGGCCACGACCATCAGCGACGAGGCCCGCGCAAAGCACCACCAGTTCCTCCGAGAAGGCGCGCATGGCCGTTACCAGGGCCTGACCTTCTGGTCGCCGAACGTCAACATCTTCCGCGACCCGCGCTGGGGGCGCGGACAGGAGACCTACGGCGAGGATCCGTACCTCACCGCGCGCATGGGCGTGGCCTTCGTACGCGGCCTGCAGGGCGACGACCCCGTCTACCGCAAGCTGGACGCCACCGCCAAGCACCTGGCCGTGCACAGCGGACCGGAGGCCGACCGCCATCACTTCGATGCGAGGCCCAGCCGGCGGGACCTGTATGACACCTACCTGCCGGCGTTCGAGGCGCTGGTGAAGGAGGGCGAAGTGGATGCGGTCATGGGCGCCTACAACCGCGTGTACGGCGAGTCCGCCAGCGCCAGCCGTTTCCTGCTGCACGATGTGCTGCGACGCGACTGGGGCTTCAAGGGCTACGTGGTCTCGGACTGCTGGGCCATCGTCGATATCTGGAAGCACCACCGTATCGTCGGCACGCGCGAAGCCGCCGCGGCGCTGGCGGTCAGGAACGGCACCGAGCTGGAATGCGGCCAGGAGTACGCAACGCTGCCTGCCGCAGTGCGCCAAGGGCTGATCAGCGAGGCGGAGATCGACGATGCGGTGACCCGCCTGTTCACCGCACGGATGCGCCTGGGCATGTTCGATCCGCCGGAGCGGGTGCGCTGGGCGCGCATTCCGGCCTCGGTGAACCAGGCGCCGGCCCATGATGCGCTGGCCCTCAAGGCCGCGCAGGCATCGCTCGTGCTGCTGAAGAACGACGGCATCCTTCCACTGTCGCGCGACATCAAGCGCATTGCGGTGGTCGGACCCACTGCCGACGACACCATGGCACTGCTCGGCAACTACTTCGGCACACCGGCGGCGCCGGTGACGATCCTGCAGGGCGTACGCGAGGCGGCCAAGGGCGTTGAAGTGCGTTATGCCCGCGGCGTCGACCTGGTGGAGGGCCGCGACGATCCCGGCGCCACACCGCTGATCGAGCCGACCTACCTGCGGCCCTCGGCGGAGTCGCCCGAGCGCGGCCTGCGCGGTGAGTACTTCCGCACGCCCGACCTGTCCGGCACTCCGGCCCTGGTGCGTACCGACGCGCAGATCGGCTTCCGCTGGGACCGCGGCTCGCCGACCGACAACCTGCTGGCACGCGGCGAAGCGGCACCGGGGCAGGGGATTCCCAACGACCGCTTCAGCATCCGCTGGAGTGGCCAGCTGCTGCCCCCCGTGTCCGGTCGTTACCGGCTGGAGGTGGCCGGCGATGATGGCTACCGCCTGTACCTGGACGGCAAGCGTGTGATCGATCACTGGGTGAACACGGATCGCCTGCATGCCGAGGGTGTCGAACTCGACCTGCAGGCGTGGCGTGCCTATGACCTGAAGCTGGAATACTACGACGACCAGCGCGATGCCGGGGTGCGCCTGGGCTGGCGCATGCCCGGTGCCAAGGCGCCGTTCGATGAAGCGCTCGATGCCGCTCGCGAGGCCGATGTGGTGGTATTCGTTGGTGGACTCACCGGCGATGTCGAAGGCGAAGAGATGACGGTCAACTATCCGGGCTTTGCCGGTGGCGACCGCACCGACCTGCGGTTGCCCGTGCCGCAGCGCACCCTGCTGGAGGCCCTGCACGCTACCGGCAAGCCGGTGGTGATGGTACTCACCGGCGGCTCGGCCATCGCCGTGGACTGGGCGCAGGCGCATCTGCCGGCGATCCTGATGAGCTGGTACCCCGGGCAGCGCGGCGGCACCGCCGTCGGCCAGGCGCTGTTCGGCGACGTCAATCCCGCCGGCCGTTTGCCGGTCACCTTCTACAAGGCCGGCGAAGTGATGCCGGCATTCGACGACTACGCCATGGAGGGCCGCACCTACCGCTACTTCCGCGGCACGCCGCTGTACCCGTTTGGTCACGGGCTCTCGTACACGCGCTTCGATTATGGTGCGCTCCGCCTCGATGCGGACACCATCGGCGCCGATGGCCGCCTGGGCGTGGCGGTGGATGTGACCAACGCGGGCACACGCAGCGGTGACGAAGTGGTACAGCTGTACGTGCGGCGCGAGCACGCCGGCAGCGGCGATGCCGTGCAGGAACTGCGTGGCTTCCAGCGCGTCCAGCTGGCCCCGGGCGAACGCCGCACGGTGACGTTCACCCTGCAGGCGGCGCAGGCCCTGCGCCACTATGACCAAGCGCGTGCGGCGTACGCGGTGCAGCCCGGTGCCTACGAGGTCAGGGTAGGGGCGTCCAGTGCCGATATACGTGTGCAGGGCAGGTTCACCGTGGTGCCCGCGCATGACTGATCGCCCTCGTTGGCATCGCTTCCCTTTCGACCAGATTCCTTTTCCAGGACGTCCGCTGCATGGCAAGCACTGAACACGCGCTATCGGTACGCGAGAAGCTCGGCTACAGCCTGGGCGATCTCGCTGCCAACCTGATCTTCCAGACCCTGATCACCTACCTGGCATTCTTTTACACCGACGTCTACCGCCTGCCAGCGGCGACCGCGGCCACGATCATCTTTGTGGTCGGCCTGCTGGGAGCGTTCGTGTTCACGCCGTTGATCGGCATCGCGGCGGACCGAACGTCCACCCGCTGGGGCCGCTTCCGCCCGTGGATCCTGTGGACGGCCATCCCCTTTGGCGTACTGTCCCTGCTGGCGTTCAGCACCCCGGACCTGGGCGAGCGCGGAAAGGTGATCTATGCACTGGGCACCTACGCGCTGCTGGTCTGCGTCTACGCCGCGAACAACCTGCCGTACTCGGCGCTGAGCGGCGTGCTGACCGGCAGCATGGCCCAGCGCAACAGCCTTTCGGCGTACCGCTTCGTGGCCGTGATGATCGCGCAGTTCATCATCCAGGTGCTGCTGATGCCGCTGGTGCTGATTCTGGGTGACGGCGACCGGGTGCGCGGCTTCGAACAGGTCATGACCGCCTTCGCACTGATCGGAACAGTGTTCTTCCTGATCACCTTCGCCACCACCCGCGAACGCATCGTGCCGACGCGCGAGCAGACCGGCGGCATTGTGCAGGACCTGTCGGACCTGCTGCACAACCGCCCGTGGCAAGTGATGCTGGCCCTGACCGTGCTGGTGTTCATCAACCTGGCGTTGAAAGGCGGCACCTACATCTATTACTTCCAGTACTACATGAGCGAAGCGGCGCTGGCCGGCTTCCTGGAAAACTCAGGCTTCAATGGCCTGATCAGCGCATTGAATGGCGCCCTCGCCAGCGCCGGTTTCGCGGCGTTCACCTGGCCGAAGGACGCGGCCACCTCGGCGTTCAGCCTGTTCAACGCGTGCGGCATCCTCTGCATGATCCTGGGTATTGGTGCATCACGGCGGCTGGCGGATCGCTTCGGCAAGCGCGATGTCTTCGGTGGCGCCCTGTTTGTCTCGACCCTGTTCCTGCTGGCCTTCTACCTGTTCCCACCCACGGCGGTGGCGGTGGCGTTCGCAGCCTTCATGCTGCATGGCTTCTGCTATGGCATCACCATCCCGTTGCTGTGGGCGATGATCGCCGACGTCGCGGACTACTCGGAGTGGAAGAACCATCGAAGGGCCACTGCGATCATCTTCTCGGCGATGTTGTGCGGCCTGAAGATCGGCCTCAGTGTCGGCGGCGCACTGGTCGCCGCGATCCTTGCCCACTACGGCTACCAGGCAGGCCTGGTGCAGCAGCCTGAGGCCGTGGTGCAGGGCATCCGCCTGACCGTAAGCGTCTACTGCTCCCTTCCGTTCCTGCTCGCCGTGGCGCTGCTGTTCTTCTACCGGATCGACAAGCTCGCGGAAACACGCATCGAGCAGGATCTCCACCTGCGTCGCCGTTCCGCCGACGCCTCCGCGTAACGCCAAGATGACAACCATGATCGACCTCTCTGCCGGTGAAGACGGCCAGGCCAGCGAAGCCCGTCTTGCGCAGCTCACCGCACACGCCATTTCGCAACCGCTGGTGACCCACATCTACACGGCCGACCCTTCGGCGCACGTGTTCGAGGGACGCCTGTACATCTATCCGTCGCACGACATCGACGGTGGCCAGCCCTTCGACGATGAAGGCGGCCATTTCGGCATGCAGGATTACCATGTGCTGAAGATGGATACGCCCGACGGCACCGCCGTCGATTGCGGCATGGCGTTGCACGTGCGCGACGTGCCCTGGGCGCGGAAACAGATGTGGGCCCCCGACGCTGCCTGCCGCGATGGCCGCTACTACCTCTACTTTCCGGCCAAGGACGCCGGGGGCCGGTTCCGCATCGGCGTGGCAATCGGTGCGCGACCGGAGGGCCCGTTCGTGCCCCAGCCGGAGCCGATCAAGGGCGCGTACTCGATCGACCCGGCCGTGTTCGAAGACGACGATGGCAGCCACTACCTGTACTTCGGTGGCATCTGGGGCGGGCAGCTGCAGAAGTATCGTGACAACCAGTACAGCGAAGCGCACGAGGAACCCGAGGGCAGCGCGCCGGCCCTGGGCCCGCGCGTGGGCCGCCTGGATGCCGGAATGACCGAACTGGCCGAGCCCACCCGCGAAGTGCAGATCCTGGATGAGCATGGCCAGCCGCTGCGTGCGGACGACCATGCGCGCCGCTTCTTCGAAGGGCCGTGGCTGCACAGGTACCAGGGTCGCTACTATCTGTCGTACTCCACTGGCAACACCCACCAGCTGTGCTACGCCGTGGGTGACAGCCCGTACGGGCCGTTCACCTATGCTGGCGTGATCCTCACCCCCGTGGTCGGTTGGACCACCCACCACTCCATCTGCCAGTTCCAGGGACAGTGGTACCTGTTCTATCACGATGCGCTGATGTCCGGCGGCATTACCCACCTGCGCTCGGCCAAGTGCACGCCGCTGCACATGGAGCCGGACGGACGCATCCGCACGATCAATCCCTATGGGGCCTGAGCGCATGTTGCCGAGGGATGATGCGCTGGCCGCGCTGCCGGCCGGTCAGCTGCACTGGCTGAGATGCGGCGAACTGGAGGTTGCGCTCGCCGCAGCGGCGGGCGGGCGCTTGGCGCACCTGCGTTACCGGGGCGTGGAATGGCTGGTGGACGCGCAGGAGACCGGGGCGGCGGCGATCGCCTGGGGCTGCTACCCGATGGTGCCGTGGGCCGGGCGCATCCGCCGTGGACAGTTCCGTTTTGACGGCATGCCGCATCGGCTGCCGCTCAACTTCGACGGGCATGCCATCCACGGGGTGGGCTTCTCGCGACCCTGGCAGATCGACCGGCTGGATGCGGCCGCAGCCGAGGTGTCGCTGCAGCTGCCGCGCGACAGCTACTGGCCCTTCGGTGGCATTGCCATGCTGGAACTGCGGTTGCAGGGGCACACCCTGCAGCTGCGCCTTTCGGTCCAGGCCGGCGAGCAGGCGATGCCGGCGATGCTGGGCTGGCACCCCTGGTTCAGGAAGCCGGACCGGTTGCTGTTCAATCCTCGCGCGATGTATCCGCGGGACAGGGAAGGTATTGCCACGCTGCCCCACGTGGAGCCCACCACCGGCCCCTGGGATGACTGCTTCGTTGCCGACGGTGACATCACGCTGGTACGCGAAGGCCAACGCCTGCGGCTGAGGTCGGACCACGACCACTGGGTGGTCTACGACGCTGCGCCGCACGCCACCTGTGTCGAACCGCAGAGTGGCCCGCCGGACGGCTTCACGCTGGCGCCGCACCGGCTGGAGCCTGGCCAGCGCCTCGCGTTGACGTTCGAACTGGCGTGGGTGGCGGACAGCAGCTGAAGCCCGGCAAGGGCCCGCAATCGCCCTGGTTCCGGAGTGTCGGTACGCCGCCCGGAGCGGGTGTGGACCCTGGTGCCTGGCACGGGCTGCGCCTCACCACCCCGTGCCATCTGCTACAGGTTCCAGTCAACCCGCATGCCCGCGATCAGTGCATTCGGCAGGTCTCGCTGCCGCGCAGGTTCGTTGAACGGGTCCGGATGCACGATGTAGTGCAGGTTCGGTGCAATCCTGAGTTGCGGGGTGAGCTGGATGCCATAGCTCAGCTCCATCATCACCTGGCTTCCGTGCGGGGTGCCGCTGCCGCCGGCGGCAGCGCGGGCCAGGCGGAGGTTCTCCAGCGCGATGCCGCTGTACTTCTGCCGGGTGACGACAAAGCCGATGCTGTCCTGCGGCCGGCCGGCGAACGTGCCTTTCTGCACAAGCCCGGCCTGCAGGAAGTGATCCTCGATCAGCTGCCCGGAGGTACCCTTGAGCGCGGCGCCGAAAAGGGTCAGGCCGCGACCATTGCCATCGCCGGTAAGCTGCTGCTCGAAGCGCGCGAACGCACCGGAGCGACCGTGGCGTGCCGCGTACTCCTGGCCACTGAGCAGCGCGGGAATGCCGTTGGCATCGCGCAGCGGATCGCGATAGGTCGAGTTGTCCTGCCAGCCACCGAGTTCGTAGCGGGCTTTCAGTCGTGCCGAAGCAGGGCTGCGCCAGCCGATCGTGTAGGGCACGATCCAGCCGGTGGCCTGGTTCGTATTCCACTTCAAGCCATGCTGGCCATCCTCGGCCTGGCTGGGATCGACCTGGTAGGCACCGATGCGGACATAGACATCGGGCGTCACCCAGGCCGTGGCGTCGGCCATCCAGCTCGACACCGGCCACCAGGTGAAGTTGCTGGTGCGGAAAACGTAGGTCGGGTTGCCGCACGCCGAGTTGCCCTGGAAGTACTGGCACAGCTCCGACCCGAGGTGGTGGGTGTTGGCGACGCTGCGACCGGCCTCCAGCACCAGCCGGTCGTTGAACAGCTTCTGTTCCAGGGTCAGGTTGGCCAGGCGGGTCCCCTGGCCGCCGTAGATTTCCTGCACCGAGGTGCTGTTGCCGGTGCTGCTGTTGGCGAGGTTGGTGCCGTGGCGATTGATGCCATAGGCCTTGATCGTGGCCCCCCGCCAGCCGAACGCAGCGTCGAGGTCAACATCGGCGCCGAACATCAGCTGGCCGGCGTAAGCGGTGCCGCTGCGCTTGCCACCATCGAGCGTGGCGGCCGCCTCGCCGGTGTAAGCCAGTTTGGGAGTGAAGACATCACTCGCGTTGGCAGCTACGGCCAGTGAGGGCAGGGTCAGCAGGATCGCTACCGGCACCAGGCGGCAGGAAGGGCAGGTCATGGGCGGGGTTCCTATTACAGGGTGGGGGCCGTGACCGGCTTCTTGAGGATGCGCAGTGCAATCGCGGTGACCGCCACGCCGGCCAACAGCGCCAGCAGGTAGACACCAAGATGGGTGACCGCGTTCGGGATCGGCAGCACGAACACACCGCCGTGCGGCACCTTCAATTCGACGCCTGCGGCCATCGAGATCGCACCGGCCACGGCCGAGCCGAGGATCAGCGCAGGAATGGTGCGCAGCGGATCGCGTGCCGCGTACGGAATAGCCCCCTCGGTCACGAAGCTCAGGCCGAGCACGCCGGCGGCACCGGCAGTGCCGCGCTCCTCGGCAGTGAAGCGGTTGCTGAACAACCACGTCGCCAGCGCGATGCCCAGCGGTGGCGTCATGCCGCCGATCATGGTCGCCGCCATCGGCGTGTAGACCTGGCTGGAAATCAGGGCGGTGGAGAAGGCGTAGGACGCCTTGTTGACCGGTCCACCCATGTCAACGGCCATCATGCCGCCCAGCAGCAAACCGAGCAGGATCGCGCTGCTGCCCTCCATGCCGCGCAGCCAGTCGGTCAGCCAGGCCAGCAGTGCGGCCACCGGCGTGCCGATCACGTACATCATCAGCAGGCCGACCAGCAGCGTGCCCAGCACCGGCAGGATCAGCACCGGCTTGAGGCCTTCCAGGCTGCGCGGCAGGCGCAGCGCACGGTTGATCCAGTGCACGCCATAGCCGGCGATGAAGCCCGCCAGGATGCCGCCGATGAAACCTGCGTCCATGTTGACCGCAACCAGCCCGCCGATCATGCCGGGCGCGATGCCGGGGCGGTCGGCGATGGAGTAGGCGATGTAGCCGGCAAGCGCCGGCACCATCAGCATGAAACCGGACTTGGCGCCGATCTGGAACAGCGACCAGGCCAGCGTTCCCTTGTGGGCATCGTCGAAGGCATAGATGCCGCCGAGCGCGAACGCCAGGGCGATCAACAGGCCGCCGGCTGTCACGAAAGGCAGCATGAACGACACCCCGGTCATCAGGTGCTTGTAAGGGCCGGTGCTCTTGTTCTTTTCTGCGGTACGGCCCGAAGCCGCTGTCCCCGCGTGCACGCCGACCTCGGCCAGCGCCTTGCGGATCAGGTTCTGGCCGTCATTGATCGCCGGCTTGGTACCACTCTTGAACAGGCGCTTGCCAGCGAAACGCGCCAGATCGACTTCGCGGTCGGCGGCGATCAGCACCACATCGGCAGCGGCGATTTCCGCATCGCTCAACGCATCCTGCGCGCCGACCGAGCCCTGTGTTTCCACCCGGATCGCATGGCCCAGCGCTTTGGCAGCCTGTTGCAGGCCTTCTGCCGCCATGAAGGTGTGAGCGATGCCGGTGGGGCAGGAGGTGACGGCAACGATGCGCTTGCCAGCCCCGGTGGCGGGGACACTGGCCGGCGCGGCTGCGAGCGGTGCAAGCGCGGCGACCGGATCGTCCAATACCTCGCCCAGGCTGGCATGCACGATCCGGGCATTGCCGAAGCGTGCGATGTCTGCCTCGCCATCGCCCACCAGCAGCAGTTGGGTCGCGGAGGCGGCGTCCGAGGCGGGCAGCGCGCCGGTCACGCCCTGGTCGCTGCGGATTTCGATCATCAGCTCAAGCCCGCGCTGGCGGGCCGCGCGACGCAGGGCCTCGGCGGCAAGTACCGCCTCGATGCTGCGTTCGCCAGCGGCGATGACTACGGTGGAAGCGTGCATGGGAACTCCTGGAATGCTTCGGGTTCGTCCTTGCCGGAGGCATCGCGGGTGGCCCGAAGCCAACCGCTGCTCCTCCGGCAGGTGTTTCAATCCAACCGCTCGATCAGTACATCGCCGGCCCCGGCGCGCACCTGCGCCGGATCGAGCCGCCGCGCGTCTCCGCTATCCAGCCGGCTCATCGAGAACGCCGTGGCCAGTCGTGCACAGGCGGCCAGGTCGAGGGAGCGCTCCAACAGCGCGGCGGCGATGCCGGCGACCATGGCATCACCGGCGCCCACCGTGCTGCCCTGGGCCAGACGCGGCGGTCGCGCGACCAGTGCGCCGGCGCGATCAATGAACAGCGCGCCGTCGGTCCCCATGGAGATGGCGACGAGTGCGACACCGCGTTCGACCAAGGCCTGGCCTGCAGCGCGCAGTGCGCTGCGATCCGGCAGCGACGTGCCGGTCCAGGCCTCCAGTTCGTGGCGGTTGGGCTTGATGGCGTAGGGCAGCGCGCCCCGCGCGCCGTCCAGCGCAGCTGCAAGCGCATCGCCGCTGGTGTCCAGCAGCACGCGCGCACCGGCCGTTCCGGCCTGCGCCTGCAACCGCGCCCATGCATCGGCCGGTAGTCCGTGCGGCAGGCTGCCGGACAGCACGACCGGCAGGCCGGGCGCGAGCAGGGCGCCGAGCTGGCGCGACACCGCGTCCAGATCGGCAGCGTCCACGGCCAGGCCTGGCAGGTTGATGTCCGTCGTTTCGCCGTTGGCCTCTTCGACCAGCTTGATGTTGGTGCGGGTATGGCCCGGAACGCGCAGGCAGCCGTCAATGATGCCCCGCTCACGGAACAGCGTGCGGAACACGCCGTCGTTGCCGTCGCCCAGCACGCCCAGCGCGGTGATCGGCACGCCCCAGTCGGCCAGGCAGGCCGCCACGTTGATGCCCTTGCCGCCTGCGTCGTCGCGGGAGCTGCCGGCGCGATGCACGCGGCCTGGCTGCAGGCGGGCCAGGCGCACGGTCTGGTCGATGGCCGGGTTCAGGGTCACGGTGACGGCGCGGGCAGTCATGCGCGCGCTCCATCGAGGCCGCGCACCTGCTCGGCGGTTTCGCACCCCAGTGCGGTGCTCGCCAGCGCTTGCAGTTCGGTCATCGCGGTGCCACGCAGGCGCGCCTTCACCGCCGGGATGTCGTTCGGGGTCATCGACAGTTCATCCACGCCCAGGCCAGCCAGCAACATGGCGCCGAAGGGATCGCCGGCCAGGCCGCCACAGACGCCGACCCAGCGCCCATGCAGCCGTGCGCCTTCAACCGTGGCGCGGACCGCGCGCAGCACCGCCGGATGCAGGCTGTCGGCCTCGGCGGCGAGTTCCGGGTTCTGGCGGTCGATCGCCAGCACGTACTGGGTCAGATCATTGGTGCCGATCGAGAAGAAGTCGGCATGGCGCGCCAGTACGTCGCTCTGAGCGGCGGCAGCCGGCACTTCGATCATGATGCCGATCGGCACCACCGGCGCCTCCAGCTCGGCACGCAGGCGCTCACAGATGGCGCGCAGTGCGACCAGCTCGGTCACCGACGTGATCATCGGGAACATGATGGACAGGCGTGCACCGTCCTTGGCGGCGCGATACAGCGCACGCAGTTGCGGCTCCAGCAGGTCAGGGCGGCGCAGCAGCAGGCGCGCGCCGCGCACGCCGAGGAACGGGTTCTCCTCGCGTGGCAGTTCCAGGTGCGCCACCTGCTTGTCGCCGCCGATGTCGAGCGCGCGCACGATCAGCGGGCGGCCGTTGAGTGCCTTGGCCATCGCCAGATAGGTGGTGTACTGCTCCTCCTCGCTGGGCGTACTGCCACGTTCGAGGAACAGGAACTCGGTGCGCATCAGGCCGACGCCTTCCGCACCCTGTTCCAGTGCCAGTGGCACCTGGTCGGGCAGGTTGACGTTGGCGCCGATGTCGATGCGGTGGCCGTCGAGGGTCTGGGCGGGTTGCGCGCGTTGCGCGGCTTCGCGCTCGCGGATCTGCTGCTGTTCGGCGATCCATTCGCGTGCCGAGGCGAGATCGGCTTCGGAGGGGGACAGGTAGAGCCGTCCGCTGCTGCCGTCCAGGATCGCTTCGCGGCCTGGCTGGATCGCCAACAGCCCGGCGCCGCCGGCCACCAGCGCCGGCAGGCCCAGCGTGCGCGAGAGGATGGCGGTGTGCGAGGTCGGCCCGCCCTGCGCGGTGGCCAGGCCGAGCACGCGACCGGTGTCGAGATTGGCGGTATCCGAAGGCGACAGATCTGTGGCGATCAGGATGCACGGTTGCGACGGCAGATCCGCCAGGCCACCACCTTCAGCAGAAGGGTCAAGCTGCGCCAGCACGCGTCGGCCGACATCACGCAGGTCCGCCGCGCGCCCGGCCAGCACCGGATTGCCCAGCGCCGCCAGCCCGGAGGCGATCTGCTCGATGGCCTGGTGCCATGACCACGCCACACCATGGCCTTCAACCATCAGCTGGCAGGTGCGGGTGATCAGGTCGGTGTCGTCGAGCAGCGCGGCCTGCGCCTTGAAGATCGCCGCATCCGAAGCGCCAAGGCGGCGCTGGGTGTCGTCCTGCAGGGCGGCCAGCTGCTGGCGGGTGCGACCGAGTGCATCCTGCAGGCGTGCGCCGCCCTCGCCAAGCGGGGTAGGACGGTCAGTGACTTCCGCCTGCGTGCTGGCCAGCACATGCACCGGGCCGATCGCCAATCCGGGACTGGCGCCGATGCCAATGATCGTCGCCTGCGCTTCGGGCGGTTTCCACCCGGCGACAGGGGCCGCTGCCTTGCGCTGGGCTGCACGCTCGGCATCAGCCCTTTCCTGTGCGACCAATCCATCCATGACCTTGCGCAGCGCTGCCAGCAGCGCGGGGGCATCGGCGCCCTCGGCAGAAACACGCACGGCATCGCCCTCGCGCAGCCCGAGCTGAAGCAGCGCTACCAGACTCTTGGCATCGGCCGCCTGATCGCCTGCGCGGACCTGCGCGCGGGCTGTGAAGCCGCGCGCCGTCTCGGCCCAGCGCGTGGCGGGACGGGCGTGCAGTCCGTTGGGGTAGGCGATGGTCCATTCGAAGCGCTCGGCCAGATCCACCGCTGGCGCGTGGGTGACGGCAATCGCAACATCGCCGGCCAGCGCGTTCACGATCTCGCCCGCCTCGGTGGTGGTGAACAGCCGCTGCAGCGTGGACTCGTCCTGGATCAGCCGGGTCAAGCGGCGCAGCACCGTGATGTGGGTATCCGACTGGGCAGCGATGCCGACCACCAGACGGGTGACCTGTCCCGAGTTCCATTCCACGCCTTGCGGCAACTGCAGCACGGCGATGCCATCGCGGTGCACCAGATGGCGGTCCTCGCCAAGCCCGTGCGGGATTGCTACGCCGTGTCCAAGGAAGGTGTTCGCCAGCGTTTCGCGGCGCCCCATGCTGGCTTCGTACCCGGGCGCCACGCAGCCGGCCGCGACCAGCATCTGGGCGACCTGCGCAATGGCATCGGTCTTGTCCTGCGCCCGCGCGTCCAGGCGGATCAGTTCCCGGGTGGCCGGGGAAGGGGAGGTCTGGGGCGACAAAGGGGGCTCCGCGGAAGGGGTGGCTGGGACGTATTGGGAACGTTCCCACTCGCCATTTCAATGTGCAGTGCACAAAAATCCAATAGTCCTTTGGCGTTAACATGGTGCTGGACGGCCGTCCGGCCCAGAAGAGCGCTCGATTCCGGGAACGTTACCAGTGAGCATCAGCATCAATGACGTCGCACGCGTGGCGGGGGTATCCAAGTCCACCGTGTCGCGGGTGCTCGGCGGCGGCCCGGTCAGCGAGGCCGTGCGCGGCCGGGTGGAGGCGGCGATCCGCCAGACCGGATATCACCCCAACCTGCAGGCAAGACGCCTGCGCGCCCGGCATACCGGCATCATCGGCCTGATCGTGGCCGATATCCGCAACCCGTTCTTTACCGCGCTGATCCGCGCCGTGGAGGAAGTCGCGTACCGGGAAGGCCTTCGCGTCACCCTCTGCAACACCGATGAGGACCCCGAGCGCGAGGCGCTGTATCTGCAGTTGATGCATGAGGAACGCATCAGTGGGCTGATTTTTGCGCCCACCCGGACCACGGTGGGGCGGCTGGACCGGCTCACGCTGGATTACCCTACGGTCCTGGTCGATCGTGCCGCACCCGGTGGCTCGATCGACAGCGTGGTCCTCGACAACGCAGCGGCGATGGCGGGCCTGGTCGAACACCTGGCCGAGCGCGGCTATTGCCGCATCGGTGGCCTGTTCGGCAGCACCAGTACCACGGCGGCCGAACGCCGCGACGGCTATATCGCTGCAATGCGCAGGCACGGGCTGGAACCGGACTACCGCGAGGTAGAGCCCACGGCCGAGGCCGCCATCGCGACAGCTGGGGAGTGGCTGGCCATGCCATCGCGGCCCGATGCGCTGGTGACCAGCAACAGCCTGCTGATGATGGGGGCGCTGAAGGCCGCACGCAGCGCAGGTTTGGCGATTCCAGATGCGCTGGCGCTGGCAGGCTTCGACAACGAGCGATGGACGGAGCTGGTCGAACCGGGTATTACCGTGGTCGAGCAGCCGGTTGAAGAGATGGGGCGGGCCGCGATGTCGCTGCTGCTGGAGCGCCTGCGCATGCCGGAGCTGCCGGTACGCAGACTGGTGATGACGGGAAGATGCGTGGTGAGAGGGTCAACGGCTGCGCGATAGTCCGGCGCCGCGTCTGCGGCAATAGCAGTCGCAGTCCATGAGGCTGGCACTGGGGTGTTGGCGGGTCGCGCGTTGTCTGCTAAAAGCCATCTGGACACGCAGACCGGATGGGTCATCGCCTTGTCAGAGCCTTATTCAGCGCTGTTGCGCCTGCAGTTGCGCCACGAAGATCTCTCCAGATGGCTGGCGGCGCCCCTGCCTTCGCCATCCCGATGGTCCGACTGGCGATGCATCGCCGGGCCGTGGCGCTTGGGCAACGGTGAATGCCTGGCGTCTTCAAGCGACGAGGCGTTGGATGAACTGCTCATAGACTGCCAGGCCCTGCTGGCCCGCTACCCCGACAATCGCGCCGCATTGAAGGCCTTCCTTGCATCCGCGCAGGCCGAGAATATCCAGGTTGCCGCCTATGACCGCACTGGTACGCACTTTGTTGCGGGATCGCTGACGTATTCGGAAAGCCTCTACGATCTCATCGCGTTTCTGGCTGTGGCACGCGGCGCGGCCGATTTCCTGAAGGCGGGCGACCATGGGGTGGCACTGGTCCACGACTATCTCTGGGCAGAGGAAAGTGAGCGCGAGACCGTTGCCGCGATTGCCCTGGCCGGCCAGGGGGAATCCGGATTCCTTTCTTCCACGGACCTGGATACCGCTGCGGCGCCCTTCGACGCCTTGGTGGATGCCATGCTGGAAGCTGAGGACGACCCGGCGTTTCAACCACGCAACCAGCTTGATCAACGCTGACCGGCGCCGCGTGGAATCCAGAAAAACGACAGCCAGGACCCCGATATGAAAGGACATCAAGCCCGCCGCGCGCACCGCCGCATGCGTTGGCTCCTGACACTGTGCCTAGGCGCCCTGGTGGGACCCGCCGTGGCAGGCACAACGCAACCGGAACGCACCTGGTTTGTCAGTGGTGCGGAGCTCATCACGCTGCTGCAGGGCAAAGGCGCTGACGGGTTCTGCGATGGCGAACACTGCCGGGGGCTGTCCAGCGCCCGGGCCAGCAGCTATATCCTGGGTGTCGCCGATGCCAGCCGCGGTCAGTGGTGTGGGCAGGGCCGGATCCTTCCGCATGAACTGGTCGATCAGGTGTCTTCCCATCTCCGGCAGCTGCCCCGCGTGCGATTGCAACAGGATGCGTCTCCCCTGGTTGTCGAAGGGCTGCGCGCGGCGTTTCCCTGTGGTCGCGGCACATCGCCTGGTGGCAGTGCCGAGCCCGGCAAGGCACGCTGAGACGCGTGGGCTGGGCGTTGGCAACGCGGGCTGCAGCCTGCGTAATGAACACATCGGTGTTCTGCACGCTGGCGACACGATGCATTCACGACCGCCGACACCCGCGCCCGCGACACTGCATGCTCCTTTCTCCGCATGAGGTGCCCCATGGCTACCTGTGATGTCTGCGGCAATGACTACGACAAGAGCTTCACCCTCCAGCAGGGTGGACGCAGCGGCACCTTCGATTCGTTCGAGTGCGCCATCCATGCGTTCGCACCGCGCTGCGCACATTGCGACTGCGCGATCATCGGGCATGGCGTTCAAGGAAGCGGTCAGATCTTCTGCTGCGCACATTGCGCCGGTGACGCCGGTGTAAAGGGAATCGCAGACCGGGCCTGAGCCCGCTCCGGCCGGTCATGCCGGGACCAGCGAGGCGAGCCGTGCGACCCGGGCTGCACCCGAATCGGCGAGCAGCGCCATCGCACGCTGTTTCCGGGCCGGCGTCCCCGCCACGGCCTCCCGTGCCACCACTACGTCGAATTCCCTGGCGTCGGCGTCCAGCGCGGTAGCCAGGACACATGAATCGGCCGTCATCCCGCTGAGCCAAAGGCTGCGCACGCCAAGCTTGGCAAGCAGAATCGGCAACGGGCTGGCCAGGAACGCCGAATGCTTGGGCTTGAGCACGAAGTAGTGGCCGGGCAGGGGAGAGAGGAGGTCGGCAATCCGCCCGGCCGGTCCTCCGTCCCGCTGGCACTGTGCTACCTGTTGGCCGAAGTCACGCTTCCAGTCCGAGAAGTTGTCATTGGCGTAGATGACCGGCCATCCGTGGCCATCAAAGTGGTCTCTCAAGCGTCGGATCTGTCCGGCCGCCCGCTCCGCTGCTGGCGCCAGCGCCTGCGCGCCCGGGAAGTCGAAGCGACTGAACATGTCGATGATCAGCAAGGCGGTTGACGGAGCATTTCCCATGGTTCAATCCCCTGTCTGCGCGTGTGGAGCTTCGACCGGCTTGGATTGCGGTGAGTCCTTCTGCCGCAGGAAGATCGTAAGTACAACCAGGGACAGCACCGCAAGAAACTCACTCTGCCAGTTCTGCATCGATTCAAACCAGAACGTGCTGCTGCCCAGATGCTCCAGGAAACCCGGCACCGGCAACCCCTGCAGCTGCTGCTCGACCTGCTCGGCGCGCCAGCTACCCAATGCATGCAATGCAAAACTGAGCAGGAACAACAGCCCGAAGGCAATCGCAAGCGAGTGACCGTAAAGCACCTTCCATGCGCCGCCGCGACGAACCGGCCACGGCGCAGGGCCCGGCTCGACGCGGTTCTGCTCCTGCGCCGGGTCCAGGGGCCGGGATTCGGCCGAGCCACGCTGGCGCAGGCTGACGGTCAGAAGAACGTACATCCCCATCTGCAGGAACTCGCTCTCCCAGTTCTCGAATGTAGCGCTCACGAAATGCCCGGTCGCCAGGTAGTGCCAGAGGTCGATCGCCGCGCGCCCGTGCTGCGTCAACGCCTGATTGTGCACGTCATGTCCCGCAACTGCCTGCCCGACAATGAAGACGACAGTGAGTGCGAGCAGTACCAGCGAGAGACCGTTGCGTTTCCACATGCAACACCTCTTTCAGCCTGACCAGAAACCGTGCATGCAGCTTGCGCCGGCAGCGCACCATGACGCGTGAACCCGGCGCATCCAGGATGTGAGGCGGCCTCAACGCTTGCCCGTCGGATCGGGATCGGGGCGCTCGTAGTCCTCGGGTACGGCCTTGGGGCCATCGCCGTCGTCCGGCATGTCGTGCTCCTTCCACTTCGCTCGATCATTGCGCCGCTTGTCCGGCGTGTGCGCTTTCGATTGATCGTCCACGTCTGTTGTTGGATTGAAAGGCAGCTTGTCGTTCATTGTGAGCTCCTGTGGCGGGTGTTCGCAGCGTGCCCCGGGCCGGGTTAACACCACGACGCCGCGGAATGAACGCTGCGCACACCTGGATGTCACCGGGGCAGGAGGGCGTCCCTGCAATGCTGTCGTTCCGATCTTCTGGAGAAGCACGATGCAGGCATTGACCTATCACGGCCGCAAGGATGTGCGCGTCGAGACCGTGCCGGACCCGGTGCTGGCAGCTGAGGACGACCTGATCCTGAGGGTTACCGCCACCGCCATCTGTGGCTCGGACCTGCACCTGTACAGGGGCAAGATTCCCGATCTGCACGACGGCGATGTGCTGGGGCACGAATTCATGGGCGTGGTGGAAGAGGTCGGCAGCGGCGTAACCCAGGTGAGGCCGGGCGATCGCGTGGTGATCCCTTTCGTGATCGCTTGTGGCGAGTGCTTCCACTGCCGGCTGGCCGAGTATGCCGCCTGCGAGACCACCAACCCGGGCAAGGGCGCTGCGCTGAACCAGAAGGGCCTTCTGCCTCCGGCGGCGTTGTTCGGATACAGCCATCTGTATGGCGGCGTGGCAGGCGGACAGGCCGAATTCGTGCGCGTGCCCAAGGCGAATGTGGGCCCACTGCGCATCCCGGAAGGCGTGGCCGACGAACAGGTTCTGTTCCTGTCGGACATTCTGCCGACCGGCTATCAGGCCGCGCTGAACGCAGGGGTCAAGCCGGGCTCGACAGTGGCGATCTTCGGTGCCGGTCCGGTTGGGCTGATGAGCGCGGCCTGCTGCCGGCTGCTGGGGGCGGAGACCATCTTCATGGTCGACCATCTTCGCTACCGCCTGGACTACGCGCGCCGTGCCTATGGTGTGACGCCGATCGACTTCAAGGAGATCGAGGACCCAGCCGACTACATCCTGACCCAGACCAGTGGGCGCGGCGTGGATGCCTGCATCGAGGCCGTCGGTTTCGAGGCCGAGGGCAGTGCCCTGGAGTCAGCGCTGACCGCCGTGAAACTGGAAGGCAGCAGCGGCGTGGCCATCCGTCAGTGCATCGCAGCCGCCCGCCGCGGCGGCGTGGTCAGCATTCCCGGTGTCTATGCCGGTTTCATCCACGGGTTCCTGCTGGGCGATGCGTTCGACAAGGGCCTGACATTCAAGATGGGGCAGACTCACGTGCAGGGACTGATGCCGGAACTGCTGGACGCAATCCTGGAAGGAAAGCTGGATCCTGGGGACATCATCTCGCACCGGATGCGCCTGGCCGACGCAGCGCAAGGTTATGCGATGTTCGATGCCAAGGACGACGACTGCCGCAAGATCGTATTGACCCCCTGAGCAGGCCGTCATGAGCGCGATTGTCATGGCCGGTGTCTACGCAGTCTGGCTGGCCGCCGGTGCGCTGGACTTCCACTTTCACCGGCGTACCGACCTGCCGCACACGTCCGCGATGCGCGAGAGCCTGCTGCATGGGCTGCAGCTGCTGCTCATCGGCAGCGGCGTACTGGCGTGGCTCGTGCTGGAAAGCACGTGGTCGCTCATCACGCTGCTGGCAGCCCTGGTCATCGCGCACGCAATCGCCGGCTACTTCGACACTGTCAGCGCGGACGGGCGGCGACGCATCAGCCCGGCCGAGCAGCACGTGCACAGTGTGCTCGACGCCGCTCCCTGGGCGCTGCTGGGCGGGGTGGCGTGGCAGGCCGAACCTCGATGGGCAGTCAATGTGGCACCTGCAGCACCGGCGCTGTGGGGGGTTGTATTGCTGCCGGCGCTTGGCCTGGTGGTGTTGCCATGGCTATGGGAGCTGCGCCAGTGCCTGCGTGCAAGCGAACAGCGCCAGCGGTGACCGCGTGAGGAACACTGCGCCGGGTGTTCATGTGGCGGCCACATCGCCAAGACAGTGATGTGACCGCAGGGCGCCTACGTTCATCACCTGTCTTCATTGCAGACCGGCCATGCAGGATGTGACGTCGCCTTCTTCGCTGTTCAACCGCGCGCGCCAGGTTCTCGCCCAGCAGCCCGCACTGCCTTTGCCCGGAAGTGGCCACACGCTGCAGCGTTGGCGGGCGCTGGCGGCGTGGGGGGCAGAGGACCTCTGCTTGGCCAAGGTACTGGAAGCGCATTACGACGCCCTGGCGATCATTGCCGAGCTGAACGCGCCTGTGGTTGCTGAGGGGCAGCTGCTGGCGGTGTGGGCCGCAGAAGGCCCAGCCAACACCCTGCGCATCGACGCCGGCGGTGGACTGTATGGTGACAAGCCCTGGTGTTCAGGCAGCGCGTGGGTGGATGCGGCACTGGTAACCGTGCGGAACTCACACGGCGTGTGGCTGTGCCATGTGGCGGCGGAGCATTGGTGCACGCTTTCGGGTGAGCCCTGGCCGGCGGCTGGCATGGCCGGCATTCCGTCCACTACGGTGCGCTTCGACGGCGCACCGATGACGATTCTGGGACCGCGCGACGCCTACCTGCAACGGCCGGGCTTCTGGCATGGCGGAGCCGGTATCGCGGCGGCCTGGTTTGGCGCAGCGGTGGCACTGGCTGAACGCATGCGGCCGGCCTGCAGCGACGGCAACCGCGCACGGCTGCTGGGTGCAGCGGACCTTGTGCTGGGGCCGGCTGCGGCGCTGCTTCGCGAAGTGGCCGCGCGCATCGACGACGCGCCCCAATCGGCGCATCGGGAAGACGTAGTGCGGCTGCGCTGCGTGGTCGAGCGGGCGGCGACGCGCGTCCTGGACCTTGCAGGTCGGGCGCTCGGTCCGGCGCCGATGTGCCTGGAAGACGGTCACGCCCGCCGCTGGGCGGACCTGACGGTGTTCCTCAGGCAGTGCCATGCCGATCGCGATTGGCAGTGGCTGGGTGAGCAGCGGGCAGCCGAGGAGACCGCATGGGCGCTGTAGCCAGCACACCCCTGGAAGGACAGGGAACTCAGGAACAGGCCTGGCTGCGTTGCGATTGGCTCTGGCAGCAACCGTCCACGTCCGCCCGGTCACTGTGCGCCGACCATGACCGCCTTGTGGTCGTTGCGCCGCATCCCGACGACGAGATTCTTGGCTGTGGTGGGCTGCTCCATCATGCCGCCGCACAGGGCATGGAGGTTGGCGTCATTGCCGTGACCGATGGTGAAGCGTGTTATCCGGGTGAACCGTGGTGGACACCAGAGCGCCTGCGGTCGGTGCGTCGGGCAGAGCTTGCTGCGGCATTGGCGGAACTTGGGATTGCGGCCGACGCGACGTTTCATCTCGGCATCGGCGATGGCGCGGTCAGCAAGCACGAACAGGGCCTGCAGGACTGGCTGCAGCAGCACCTGCAGCCGGGCGATCTGGTACTGGCGCCCTGGCGCTTCGATGGGCACCCCGATCACGAAGCGGCAGGGCGTGCAGCCTGCCGCGCCGCGCGCGCAGTGGGTTGCCGTCGCCTGGAGTACCCGGTATGGGGCTGGCACTGGCTGGATCCGGCCTGCGCGCATATGGCGTGGGAGTTCCCGCAGCTTGTCGACATTTCCGCAGTGGCGTCGGTGAAACGAAGTGCGATCGCCCGGTTCCGGACGCAGACGGGCAACGTGCCGGGCCTGAACAGCCCGCCGGTGCTGCCTTCCCATGTACTGGCCCGATTTTTCCGCGATTACGAGGTATTTCTGGCATGAGCGCGCAACCGTACTTCGATGAACTGCATGAGCAGGAAGATCCTTTTGGCTACCGCAGTCGGTGGTATGAAGAACGCAAGCGTGCGTTGCTGCTGGCCAGCCTGAGCCAGCGCCAGTTCAATCGTGGCTGGGAGCTGGGATGCTCCAACGGCGTGCTGACCGAGGCCCTGGCGGCCCGCTGTGAGCGCCTGCTGGCCACCGACATCAGCCCGCGCGCGGCGTTCCGGGCCCGCCGCAACCTGGCCCACCTGCCGCACGTGCAGGTCCACTGCGCCAGCCACCCCAAGCAATGGCCGCCGGGACGCTTCGACCTGATCGTCTGCGGTGAGATGGGCTACTACCTGGGGACGAGCGCCCTTCGCGAGCTGCGTGCCGGAATCGATCAAGCACTTCGTGACGACGGATTGCTGGTCGCGTGCCATTGGTTGCCCTCGTTCCCCGGGCGGGTGAGCCGGACCGAAGTCGTGCATCGGTGCCTGGGCCACGGCCTGCACGAAGCCTTCCACTACCGCGATGCGGACTTCGTGCTGCAGGGCTGGACGCGCGGCACGCTGTCACTGGCCCGCAACGAGGGCCTGCGGTGATAGGCGTTCTGGTCCCCGCGCACAACGAGGCAGCCAGCATGGCGCGCTGCCTGCAATCGATCCGAAGGGCGGCCCTGCACCCGGGTCTGGGCGGCGAAGCGGTCGAAGTGGTGGTTGCACTGGACACTTGCTCGGATGCGACGGCGTCCATCTGCCACCAACAGCGCGTCGGCATTGTGCGGCTGGATGCACGCTGCGTGGGGATTGCCCGCGCAGCGGCCGCCGTCAAGCTGTTGGGTCGCGGCGCCAGGTGGCTGGCCAGCACCGACGCCGATAGCGAGGTCCCTGGCAATTGGTTGGTTGGACAACTGGAGCAGCCGTGTGACGCCTTCTGCGGACTGGTGGACATTGCGGCGGGCTGCCCGTCCGAACATCGCCTGCGCAGGGTATTCCAGGGGCGGCAGCAGTGGGGGGAAGGTCACGGGCGCATCCATGGTGCCAACCTGGGTGTCTCTGCCCATTTCTATCGTGCGGTCGGCGGTTTTCCTGCCTTGCGCTGCGGGGAAGACGTTCAGATGGTGAGGGCGCTGCAGGCCTGCGGCGCGGATGTACGCTGGGCCGGTGCTCCCGTCGTCCTGACCAGCGCCCGTTTGGAAGGGCGCGCCGCAGGGGGATTTTCAGCTTATCTGGCGGAGATGGGTGCGGCGGGTGCCCCTGCCGTGCTGACCGGGCCGGCCATTGCGTAAACACCGGCCGTTTCGCCGCACCGCAGCATGCGGTCGCGCCGTCAGGCGTCTCCGATCCAGGCCGAATCCCATGAAACCCGGGCACATCGGCCGATGTGTGACGCGTGCCCTGTACGCGTTTACGGCGCGTGAACGCTGCCTACCTTACATTGATCGGCTGGGAGAGCAGGAGCAGCCGATGCCGAACAGCGCGATTGTCTACGCCAGCCGGGCTGCCCCCGGGTTCACGCCGGAACGCCTGGCTGCACTGATGGAAGATGCGGCCCGCTTCAATCGATCAGCGGGCGTGACCGGGGTCCTGTTGTTTGACGGGCAGCGCTTCCTGCAATACATGGAAGGCCCCGCCGACGGGCTGGATGTTGCCTTCTCCCGCGTAAGCGGCGCCCGCAGCCACACCGAACTGACCGAACTCGGGCGTGGCCGTGTCGGGCAGCGGCGGTTGCCGTTCTGGCCGATGCGCTGCCTGTCGGTCAGCGCGGGCGAGCTGCAGAGGATCGCCCTTGCTGACTGGAGCCGTTTCATCCAGCGGGCGGTAACGAGCCAGGACGAAGCCGAAGCGATGGAGAAGCTGCTTGCAGTCGTTGAGCCCTACGCGAACGCCGCTTGAAGTGCGGGACGGGTGCTAGCATGTTGTGCAGCTGATCACACGCCGCACAGTGTCCTGCAACTGATCGATGTGGAATGGCTTGGTCACGAAGGCGGCGCGGCGGTGGCGCTGTGGCACCAGCTGGTCATAGACCGCAGAGACGAAAAGAAAGGGGATGCCAAGTTCCGCCAGGCGATCAGCGACTGGAAATACCACGCCGTCTCGAAGCTCGACGTCCAGCACGGCGCCGTCGAACCGCTGGGTATCCAGCAGTCCCAGCGCGTCGAACACGCTGTACGCGTGCGTCACCTGGTCGCCGGCGCCCTCAAGTGCATGTTCCATCAGTGCTGCCAGGTCGAGCTGGTCTTCCACCAGCAGCAAGTTGCATCTGCGCTGGCTCATTCCGGATTGCATGTGTGCAGCCTGTATTGCTTCGGGAGTGCCAGTCTGTGCTGTGCAGCATCAATATGGTGCGTGCGGGTTGTCAGCCCGGCGCGAAGCCCGTGAAGCGCGCCTCCAGCACCGTCGAGGCAGCGTGCAGGGCCGGATGGAGCTCGTTGACGGCGCCTTGGCACGTGGCATGGATACTGCCGCCGTCCCCCGCATTGGAGCGTCTCTCATGCCGCTATCCGGAACCGATTCTGCTTCTCCACGCGTGCTGCGTGTCGAGTGCATGCCGCTGGACTGCGGTGGCACTGCCATCGTAGTGGAACTGGACCGCATGCCTGAGCGCACGTGGATGAAGTCGCTCAAGCGAGCCCTGCAGGCCGACGATCTCCTTGAGGGCGCGCACGCCAAGTTCGATGGGCGCTTCGTGTATGTCGTGGGCGTGGAAGGCGGCGCTCATCGTATGCAACACCGTGTGGTACAGGCACTGGTGGCGACGGACGCTCCGCGCGCGTCGGGTGGCAGTCTGCAAGGTCGAGCCGGCGGCGCGGCCCTGTCCAGCCCGATGCCCTGATCGCGGACCGGGGCCAGCCTGCAGTCCGTGCATGTTATCGCTGCATCAGGGCGGCGTGCAGCGCACACCTCGGGCGGTTCACACCTCCCGACGAGGCGGTCGCCTGCTGAAGTGGCTGCGGGATGCCTACGCCATGGAACAGGAAGCGGAGACCATGATGAAGGCCTTGGCTTCGCGGATCGAGAACACCGAGAACACCGCGTACCGGGCGCGCCGGACATTGCGGCGGTCTGCGGCTTGTGCCCGATCAGCGCGTCAAGCCTACGCGGCATGGACGCGCCGCAACTCGACGCAGCCTCCACACCGGACTCACCGCGCGTACGACCGGTATCGCTAAGGTAGAGCGGTCTGCAACCATCGGTGGTGCCATGCCTCTTCGTGCGATTGCCTATGTGAGTGAAGCCTCCCGCAACCTGACCGCAGCGCGGCTGCGGCAGCTTGTGGCCGAAGCGGTGCAGTTCAACGAATCCGTCGATGTCACCGGCACGTTGCTGTTCGACGGCTCACGCTTCCTGCAGTATCTGGAAGGCCCGGAGGCCGGGATCAATGCGGCGTACACGCGCATTCTCGCGGCCGGCAGCCACAGTGGGATCGTCGAGCTGAACCGGGGCAAGGTGGGACGTCGACAGTTTCCGCACTGGCGGATGCGCAGCGTGCGGGTGGATGAGCTCGCGCTGGGAAAGATCGCCATCTCCGACTGGACCGGCTTCGTGCGCAGCGCGTCGGCGCTCGACGCGGGAAAAAGCGCACTGGATCGTCTGCTGTCGGTCTCGCAGTTGCAGACGGATGCAGGTGCGGGAGAGCCCCTGGAACCGTACGAGCAGTCGGTGCGATGAAGGTGGCGGCCGCCCCGCGTGCATCCGCCCCACTGCGTGTTGGCTGTGCGGGCTGGTCGCTGCCGCGGGCGGATGAGGAAGCGTTCGGCGCGGGCGACAGCCTGCTGCAGCGTTATGCCACACGCCTGCCGATGGTAGAGATCAACTCGTCCTTCTATCGACCGCACCAGCCCAGGACTTACGCGCGATGGGCCGCGAGCGTGCCGGAGGGCTTCCGGTTCGCGGTGAAACTGCCGCGCGAGATCAGCCATGAGCGTCGGCTGCGCGATGCAATGCGGCCGCTCGAACAGTTCCTTGAAGGCGTGCTGGCGCTGGGTGGAACGCTCGGTCCATTGCTGCTGCAGTTGCCGCCCAGCCTGGTGTACGACACGATCACGGCCGAAACCTTCCTGCGGGGCCTGCGCGCCCGCACGCGGGCCGATCTGGCGTGCGAGCCGCGCCACCCGAGTTGGTTCACGCCGGAGGTCGATGCGCTGTTGAGTGCGCATGGCGTTGCACGGGTTGCCGCGGATCCGGCACGGGTGCCGGCGGCAGCGATTCCCGGCGGTGACCGCACGTGGAGCTACTGGCGCTGGCACGGCCAACCGCAGATCTATCGCAGCGCGTACAGTGAACAGGCCTTGGCCGGGCTCGCGGAACGGCTGCGGCGCGAATCCGACGTGCAACGACCCGCCTGGTTCGTACTGGACAATACCGCACTCGGCCACGCCACCCGCAACGCCCTGCGCCTGCAGGCGCTCCTGTCGGAGAACGCACATGCCTGAAGGCCCTTCCATCGTGCTGTTGCGCGAAGGCGCAAGCCATTTCAAGGGGCGCGTGGTCCGCACCGTGTCCGGTAACAGCCGCGTCGACTTGTCACCGCTGCAGGGCCGCAGGGTCAAGGCGGTCCTCAGTTGGGGCAAGCACTTCCTGCTGGAATTCAGCCGCCACACGCTGCGCATCCACCTGATGATGTTCGGCAGCTGGCGCATCGACGAACGGAAGCCAGCCCCGGCGCGGGTAACGCTGGTGTTCGACAACGGGGAGCTGAATTTCTATGCCTGTTCCGTGCGCCTGATCGACACGCCTCTGGACGACATCTACGACTGGCGTACGGACGTGATGAACGATGCGTGGGATCCAAAGCTGGCCCGGCGCAAGCTGAAGGCCCTGCCGGACGTGATGGTCTGTGACGCGCTTCTGGACCAGACCGTCTTCGCCGGCGTGGGCAACATCATCAAGAACGAGGTGCTGTTCCGGATAGGCGTGCATCCCGCCTCCCGGCTGGGCGACCTGCCGCCACGAAGGCTTACCGCCTTGATCGAGCAGGCTCGCGCCTACAGCTTCGATTTCCTGGAGTGGAAGCGCCGCTTCGAGCTGAAGAAGCATTGGCAGGTGCACACGAAAAAGGTCTGTCCCCTGTGTGGTGGCCCGATCAGCAAGCTCTATCTGGGGACGACGCGGCGACGCACGTTCTTCTGCCCGAATGATCAGGTGCTGTACGGGCCCTGAGGCGGCCATCCGTGGCCGCCGGGTTCCGGCGTGCGCCGGTCAGGCGGCCTGCGCGGCCTTGGCGTTGCCGCCGCCCTTGGCCAGCAGGGTCAGCTTTTCGTCGGTGGCCTTCTCTTCCTCCAGCGTCTCCAGCAGCAGCGGAAGGGCATCCTTGTAGCCCAGCTGCTTGGCCAGCGCGGCGATGGTGCCGTAGGACGCAATCTCGTAATGCTCGACCTTCTGCGCGCCGCCGATCAGGGCCGCATCCCGCACCGGTCCCTTGTCGATGCTGTCGATCACTTCCTTGCCTTCTTCCACCAGGCCCTCCATCGCCGCACACTTGATGCGCTTCAGGCGAATGCCGAGCACCTCCACCACCTGATCGATGCGTTCGATCTGGCCCTGCGTTTCTTCCAGGTGTGTTTCGAACGCTGCGGCCAGGTCCGGGTTCTCGGCCGCACGGGCCAGGCGCGGGAGGGCCTTGGTCAGCTGCTTCTCGGCACTGTAGATATCCGAGAGTTCGTGGATGAACAGGTCTTCCGCAGTCTTGATAGCCATACTGGGCTCCGTAGTGAGTGGAGTGCCCAGCGTAGGTCCTGCCCGGTTGCGATCGGGCAGGGGCCAGGTGAAGGCGGCATGTGAGCGCCCGCAGGAATATTGCGCATGGTCTTTACGAGAGTGCGCCCGAACCGCACGGCATGCAGCGGCCTCCTCATCCGTGTGACGGTCCGGCCCCATCAACGGTGGGGGAACGTAATGTCAAACCTTCAGGCAACTCGCATCAACAATCAGCAGGGTGGGAGAGCCCGGCGTTGGCCGGGGCGGCACCAAGCCATCACCTGGCCCACCACCGCCGTCAACAGCAGCATCGCATTGGTCACCGCGAAGACCACGCTGCCCAGCATCGCGCTGTACACCGTGAACAGCGCAGATAAGGCCGTACGAACGGGAGGTGAAGACAACATCCCGCTTCCGGCGCCCTCACGCCATTCACTCCGCAGCGGCGACAATGGCCCCTCGGGCGCACCATGCGCGATCCGCCCACCGAATGCAGGAATGCTGAGATGTCCAACACCCCCTTTGGCGAATCGTCATGTGCTGCCGCAGCCAGCGGCTGCATCGAGGTGCGCGGTGCGCGCGAGCACAACCTGAAGAATGTCGATGTCTCCATTCCACGCAATGCACTGGTGGTGTTCTCCGGCGTGTCGGGGTCCGGCAAGTCCTCGTTGGCCTTCGGCACGGTCTTCGCCGAGGCGCAGCGGCGCTACTTCGAATCCGTCGCGCCGTACGCGCGTCGCCTGATCGACCAGGCCGGCGTGCCCGACGTGGATGCCATCGACGGCCTGCCGCCGGCGGTGGCCTTGCAGCAGCAGCGCGGCGCGAGCAATGCGCGCTCGTCGGTGGGCAGCGTGACCACGCTGTCCAGCCTGGTGCGCATGATGTACTCGCGGGCGGGGGCCTACCCGGCCCACCAGCCCATGCTGTACGCCGAAGACTTCTCGCCCAACACCCCACAGGGTGCCTGCAGCACCTGCCACGGCCTGGGGCACGTCTATGAGGTGACCGAAGCGCTGATGGTGCCGGACCCATCGCTGAGCATCCGCGAGCGCGCCATCGCCTCCTGGCCACCGGCCTGGCATGGCCAGAACCTGCGCGACATCCTGGTCACGCTGGGCTACGACATCGATGTGCCGTGGAAGAAGCTGCCGAAAAAGGACCGGGACTGGATCCTGTTCACCGAGGAAACGCCGACGGTGCCGGTCTATGCCGGCTTCACGCCGGCCGAGACCCGCGTCGCGCTCAAGCGCAAGCTGGAGCCCAGCTACATGGGCACGTACACCGGCGCACGCCGCTACGTGCTGCACACCTTTGCCAACACCCAGAGCGCGCTGATGCGCAAGCGTGTTTCCCGCTACATGGAAGGCCGGCTGTGCCCCGCCTGCCAGGGAAAGCGCCTGAAGCCGGAAGCGCTTTCGGTCACCTTCGCCGGCGTGGACATCGGCGAGTTCATGCGGCTGCCGCTGGACCAGCTGGCGGCCTTGCTCGAGCCCATCGCGCAGGGCGATTTCAGTGCACACAGCCACGGCGCGCGTACCAGCAGGCGTGCAACGCCCCGCGATCGCGCCAAGCGGGCAGCAAGTGGCCGCGCGACCCACGAAGGCGCCCCCGACGTGCGCCTGACCTCAGCCCTGTCAGAGGAGAAGCGCCTGGCGGCACAACGGCTGGCGGGTGGGGTCATGGCGCGGGTACGACAACTTCGCGAGCTCGGCCTGGGCTATCTCTCGCTGGACCGCGCCACGCCCACACTGTCGGCCGGCGAACTGCAGCGCCTGCGCCTGGCTACGCAGCTCAGCTCGTTGCTGTTCGGCGTGCTGTACGTGCTCGACGAACCCTCGGCCGGCCTGCATCCGGCCGACAGCCAAGCGCTGTACGAGGCACTGGAACGGCTGCGCGACGGCGGTAACTCGGTGTTCGTTGTTGAACATGATCTGGAGCTGATGCGCCGCGCGCAGTGGCTGGTGGATGTCGGCCCACAGGCAGGAGAGCATGGCGGACGTGTTCTCTACAGTGGCGAGCCCGATGGCCTGCGCAACGTTCAGGATTCGCGTACGGCGCAGTACCTGTTCGACCGGGTGCCCGCGCCGGCCAGCCGGCAGCGCAGTGCCAACAGCTGGCTGGCGCTGCAAGGCATCCATCGCCACAACCTGCACGGCGTGGATGCGCAGGTGCCGTTGGGGTTGCTGACTGCAGTGACCGGCATTTCCGGATCGGGCAAGTCCAGCCTGATGGCGCAGGCGCTGCCTGAGCTGATGCTGCTGCACCTTGGGCATGAGACAGCAGACGACGGCGCCGACAACGCGCCCACGGATGGACCCACCGTGATCGAAGCCACTCGGGGCCAGCTGGCCGGCGACGTAGACGCCATTCAACGCGTGGTACAGGTAGACCAGAAGCCCATCGGGCGTACGCCACGCTCCAACCTGGCTACCTACACGGGCCTGTTCGACCACGTGCGCAAGCTGTTCGCCGCGACATCCGACGCGCGCCGCCGCCGATTCGACGCGGGCCGCTTTTCGTTCAACGTGGCCAAGGGCCGATGCGAAACCTGCGAAGGCGAGGGCTTCGTCAGCGTCGAACTGCTGTTCATGCCCAGCGTCTATGCACCATGCCCCACCTGCCACGGCGCCCGCTACAACGAAGCCACGCTGAGGGTGCAGTGGAACGGCCGCAACATTGCCGAGGTCCTGCAGATGACGGTGGACCAGGCCCATGCGTTCTTCGCCGAAGAGGAGGCCATCGCCCGCCCGCTGCAGCTGCTGCAGGAGATCGGCCTGGGCTACCTGCGGCTGGGCCAGCCAGCTACCGAACTTTCAGGTGGCGAGGCGCAACGCATCAAGCTGGCCACAGAGTTGCAGCGCAGCCAGCGCGGGCGCACGCTGTACGTGCTGGACGAACCCACCACCGGCCTGCATGCGGCAGACGCGGACAGGCTGCTGATGCAGCTTCAGCGGCTGGTGGACGCAGGCAACACGGTAGTGATGATCGAGCACGACATGCGTTCTGTCGCGCAGGCCGACTGGGTGATCGACGTCGGCCCGGGCGCTGGCGGCGCGGGCGGCACCATCGTGGCGGCTGGGACGCCGCATCAGGTGGCCCACGCCAAGGGCAGCAGGACGGCACCGTTCCTGGCATCCGAGCTGGGGTAGGGTGTGCGCGAGCGGAATCATCCGGCAGGAGGCCCCTAGCCGCAGGACAGCAGCGTCCAGCAACGATCGGCAATCTCTGCCGCGCCAGGGTGGCCGCGCAGGCTTGATCGTTTCGCAAGGCGGCACTGCAGATCGTCCATCCAGGCTGACCGGGTACCGTGCGGATCTCTCACATAGATGTCGCAGGCAAGCCGGATGACCGGCGCCACTTCGTGCCGGAAACTCATCGCGGGCAGCGCACCCAGATTGAAGGCGGTTTCCCAGTGGGCCAGCTCGCGCTCCACGTCGACAACGTGCTTGCTTCTTCCGTGGCTCACGGCGCCTACCCCTGTTCGAAAGCTCACTGTACACGCTCGCCGCCGGGTGCCTGTTCATCACAACCATTCATACAACGCGCTTGCCGGCACGTTCCCGTAACGGCAACGGGCCCACAGTCAATCGGCAGCACACTTGCTGCGACGGAGAATCGAAATGAACAGCGTCCCCGAACAGAACAGGAATGACCGCTCCAACGCTTCCGCTGAAGCAGAACAGCCCGTGCAGCAGGGGCAGGTCGAGGGGGGCGAGCCCAGCGCGGAGGAGCCTGGCCGGCAAGGCGAACAACAGCAGCAGGACAAGAAGGATCGTAGCGACTCGAATCCAACGGACCAAAAGAAAGGCGGTCCCGGCGGTGATACGCGTCGCTGAAGAACAGGAGGAGCCGCGCGCCGCGCGGCTGCTTCCGCGCAGTAGACAGGGAGCGCGCATGTCCTCGCAAAGCCAGGCGATCAGCCTGATGACCAAGATCATGTACCAGTGCCGCCCGGAGAGAACGACGACGATGGCGCAATGCCGTTGCTGCGATGCGCCCAGTCCTGGCGGGATGGAGTGCGCACGATGCCTGACCGGAAGGCTTGGCGAAACGATTCACAATCGTGGAGCAGCGTTCGGCTGGCTGGAGTCGTTCCGCAGGGTCCAGCAGGACGAAGCACACGTATTCGAATGCGCAAAGCGCGCCGATGCGGCATCTTCCTAGGCGTCGCATCCGGACCTGACATCGCGCAGGCGTATGCTCGGGGCATCCAGGAGCAACGCGATGACTTTTCCGATCTGCATCTACGATAGAACGGGCACGGGGCTCCGGCTGCCCGCGGGGTGGTGGATCGACCTTCAGTCCGATCTGCCCGCGCTGGTGAACGGCGCCGCACGCATCGACCTTCCGCGCTCTTCGAAAGACGAGCATCCACGCTTGGATCCAGAGGTCCTGAGGGACCTTTTCCGGCGCATCGGGGGTTCGCAGTGGCTAGGTTGAATCCGGTGCGTTCCCTGGGAGTGCGCTGGCTGTTCTTCCGTCTTCGCAACGGCCAATCCATCAGTCCCGCCAGGTTGATGTCCGTCTGGTCCGAGGCTGCCGAATCCAATGAGTGCGCCGTGCGCCGCGAGATCATCGACGGCGCAGGCTACGTCTATGCCCTGTACGCGCCCAACAGCCTGCTTTCCCCCCGGCGTGTGGAGCTGCGCATGAGAGCGCTGCTGGAGGAGGCGGGCTACGCCTTCACGATGGGTAGCCTGGCAGGGCGTCACCCCGGCGACGGTTGAGGCGCGGCGCTGAGGCGCCGGCCGGACAGTCCATGCGTCGCTCTCATTCGGGGCCATCAGGCTCCAGAGGTTCGTCAGGTGCGGGATCGAAGAGCGCCAGCATCCGTTCCCGCCGGCACTGTTCGAGCCAGTGGTGCCATATCTCCACCTCGTCCATCAGCCCCGTGGCACCGCACGCGGGGCACGTGAGCGTCGTGCCCAATGGACTCGTCTTGATGCCCTCGTCCTGAGTCATTGATGAGCGCAAGCCGCAGCTCTTGCAGGTGGATCGCAACTGCTCGAGGCGAACGATGGCACCGTTGTGCGCAAGAAGGGGCTGGATCGCGTGGATCCGGAAGGCATTGGGAGGATGCATGGCCGTGTCGTCTGGGGCTGGACACGGGAGCAAAGGATTCTGCGCCGGAGAAGAGCCGTGAGAGCGCAGTATGCTTTGTTGGAGGTTAACCCTTCATCAAGGTGCACACCGCGCGCCATGACTGGCTTGAAATCCCACGGCCGCAATCGTGCACTGACGTGGCAGCCGGCGCTCGTCCGGTGCCGGCCCTGCCTTTGGTCAGGAAGGGCTCCGCCATCACGACGGAGCCCCGTACACTCACTTTTCCTGCAGGAACGCCAGCAGATCCTGGTTGACCTTGTCCTTGTGGGTGTCGGTCAGGCCGTGCGGCGCACCCGGGTAGACAATCAGCTTTGCGCCCTTGATCAGCTTTGCCGACTGGCGGCCCGAGATATCGATCGGCACGATCTGATCGTCGTCACCGTGGATCACCAGGGTAGGAACATCGAACTTCTTCAGGTCGGCGCGGAAATCGGTGGCCGAGAACGCGGCGATCGAATCGTAGGTGTTCTTGTGGCCGCCCTGCATGCCCTGCGCCCACCACGCATCGATCAGCCCCTGCGACACCTTCGCGCCCGGGCGGTTGAAGCCATAGAACGGGCCCGACGGAATGTCCTTGTACAGCTGCGCGCGGTTGTCCATCTGTGCCTTGCGGATGCCGTCGAACACTTCGATCGGCAGGCCGTTCGGGTTGTCGGCGGTCTTCAGCATGAACGGCGGCACCGAGCTGATCAGCACGGCCTTCTTCACCCGTCCAGTGCCGTGCCGGCCGATGTAGCGCGCCACTTCGCCGCCACCGGTGGAGAAGCCCACCAGGGTCACATCGTGCAGGTCCAGTGTATTGATCACCGTGGCCAGGTCATCAGCGTAGTGATCCATGTCGTTGCCGTCCCACGGCTGGCTGGAGCGCCCGTGGCCGCGACGGTCATGCGCGATCACGCGGTAGCCATGGTTGGCCAGGAAGATCATCTGCGACTCCCAGCTGTCCGAATTCAACGGCCAGCCATGGCTGAAGGTCACGACCGGGCCGTCCTTCGGGCCCCAGTCCTTGTAGTACAGCTGCACGCCGTCGGCGGTGGTGATGTAGCTGGCGGTACGTGCGATGGCGGTGACCGGAGCCGACTTGGCCGGATCGGCGGCCTGCGCCGACAGGCCGGCCTGGACCGAGAGGGCGAGGGCGGCAACGGCCAGGGTACGGGCGAAGGTGTTCATGCGGGAACTCTCATGGGTGGGTGGTGAGACGTACTTTGCGCCCGCGATCAGGCGCCAGGGATATGACAAGTCCGAATTTCTTGATAGATCGTCCTGCGTGCACGAATCCACAGCAGGGTCGACTGAATGATCGTCCAAAGCTGCCCGACCTGGGCCTGCGCACTACCGAACGAGCCAGAGGCGCTTGCAATGGTGACATTGCAGCCGGTGCCGCATTGCTTCCCGGAACGCAACATGACGTACCCCTTCACGGACCTACCGCACCTGCGGCGTGCTGCCTAGGCTGATCCCACACGGCACCTGCCGTGTTCCGGGCCCATTGCCCGCGCAGTGGCCCGTCTTCCCATGAACTCCGCAGCGCTGGCCTGCCAGGCAACCGTGCCCTGGCAATGTCACGGCCTGCGCCATGGGCAGGCGCCCGGATTCGTTCGCGCCAGCCTTGCATTGCTGCCCGCCCAACGCCTCATCGTGGAGATCCCTCATGTTCAGTATGGAAAACACCGCCGCGCCCATTGCTCCCGCCCTCGATGAACTGGTGCCCTCGCGCTACGCCCTGAAAGTGGGCGACATCGAAGTGCTGGTGATCAGCGATGGCGTCCTTCCGTTGCCCACCCAGATGCTCGGCCACAACGTGCCGGCGGACGACCGTGCCCAATGGTTCGAAGAGATGTACCTGCCCCAGGATGCCTTCGACTGGGCATTGAACGTGATGGTGGTGCACAGCGGTGATCGCGCCATCCTCATCGATGCCGGCCTGGGCATGGACCCGGACCTGCAGCTGCCGCGCGCCGGCCAGCTGATCCGCCGCCTCGGTGCCGCCGGTATCAACCTGAGCGAAATCACCGACGTGGTGATCACCCACATGCACATGGACCACGTCGGCGGCCTGCTGGTTGAAGGGGTAAAGGAACAGCTGCGCCCGGACCTGAAAATCCACGTCGCAGCCGCGGAAGTCGAGTTCTGGAAGTCGCCGGACTTCAGCCGTACCAACATGCCGCAGGGCTTCCCCGATGCGCTGCGCGCCACGGCCAAGCACTTCTGGGCCGAGTACAGCAGCTATGTGCACACCTTCCAGGACGAACAGCAGATCGCACCGGGCGTGACGGCCCGCCGTACCGGTGGGCATACCCCGGGCCACTGCGTGGTGCGCGTGGCGTCTGCGGGGCAGGCCCTGACCTTTGCTGGTGACGCGGTGTTCGCGGTCGGCTTCGACCAACCGAACTGGCACAACGGCTTCGAGCACGACCCGGAGGAATCCGCACGCGTTCGCGTTGCTCTGCTGAAGGAACTGGCCGGCACCGGCGAAATGCTGGTGGCCACGCATCTTCCGTTCCCGTCAGTGGGCCGGGTGTCGCTGGAGGGCGAGACTTTCCGCTGGGTGCCGGTGTTCTGGGACTTCTGATCGGATCCTGCGGATACAGCGCAAGCAGAAGTTTTCGACGGGGCGCATCGGCGCCCCGCTCGAATCCCGCAAGGGCGGCCGGCAACGGACGCCATCCCTGGCTGGCGTGGAACTACTGGATGGCGATAGGGCGAGCCAACCGCTGCAGCTTGCGCGGGTTGCGCTGCACCAGAACCTGCGTGATCCGCTCGCCATCGGTCTCGAAGGCCATCGCCGCCTCCAGCTCGCCATCGAAATAGCGCAGCAGTCCCAGCCGTCCGTTGAGCATGGCCGGCACCATCCGCACCTGCGCGCTGCGCCGCAGGTGCGGGGCATACAGCAGCTGGGCAATGCGTGCACCCCCGACCATCGGCCCGGGGAAGCTGGTGACGATACCGCCGCCGTCACCCACCAGCTCGGCCGATTCGGCCATCAAGGCCTTCATCGTGCGGAAATCCCCGCTGGACGCGGCCTCGGCAAAGCGGCGCAGCAGTTTCTGGTGCACGTCCTGCGGGACGTTGTAGCGCGGGCGTTCCTGCCGGAGCTGCTGGCGCGCACGATGCACGATCTGCCGGCAGGCGGCTTGCGTCTTGTCCAGGGTGCGCGCGACCACGGCGTAATCCTGATCGAACACGTCGTGCAGCAGGAAAGCCGCACGCGCATCCGGGGCCAACCGTTCCAGCACACTGAGGAAGGCGACCGACAGATCGCTGGCGGTTTCCAGCACGTACTCGGGCGTGGCGGTGTCATCGGTCAGCAGCGGCTCGGGCAACCACATGCCCACATAGTGTTCGCGCGCATGCCGGGCCAGGCGCAGGCCATCAATGGCGCGACGGGTGGTGGTCGCCACCAGCCAGGCTTCCGGATTCTCGATCTGTGACTGGTCGGTGCCATGCCAGCGCAGCCAGACATCCTGCACCACGTCTTCGGCTTCGTGCGAAGACCCAAGCATGCGGTAGGCCACGCCGAACAGGCGTGGGCGGAGGCGTGAGAACAGCGCAGTGGATTCGTCCATGCCAGCGTAGACGGGACAGGTCCCCGGATTGTGACACCCGGGAACCTGTCGTTGGTGCCAGCGCCGGACGTGCGATCAGTGCGGCGGCAGCACCGCCGGCTTGCCGATGTCCTTGATCAGGAACACCACGAACTTCGCCGGCTCGGTAGCGCTTGCGTTGCGACCTACGGTGTGCAGATCGGCCGGGCCTTCATGGAAGGCCTCGCCCGGGCCAAGGGTGACTTCCTTGCCGCCGGCCACACCCATCACGATCCGCCCTTCCAGGACATAGACGAAGCCATGGGCATCGTGGCGGTGGACAGGATCGGCGCCACCCGGCGGGTACTCCACGGTGAGGATCAGCGCTTCCTTGCCGGGCTGCTCCGGCAGGGCGCGGGTCATCACCTCGCGCACCAGGGGCTGGGGCGCGGGAGAGGGCGGGGTGGCGGCACCGCCGCACAGTGGCAGCAGCGCAAGCAGGGCCAGAACAGAACGACGCATGGCAGGTCTCCAAAGCGGTAAAGGGGGCCCCGGCATGGGGCAGCGGCGGAAAGATCAGGCCAGGCCGGCCTTGTCCAGGCCAAAGACTGCGTCCAGGGTGCCGGGCGTGGTACGGAAGGCAACGTTGGCGCGGTTCCAGGCGTTGATCGCCATCACCGCGTGGGTGAGGTCGACAATTTCCTGATCGGACAGCTGGCCGCGCACGCGCGCGTACAGCTCGTCGGGCACACCCTGCGCCGGCAGCTGGGTCAGTACTTCGGTCCAGGCCAGGCAGGCGCGCTCGCGCGGGCTGAACAGCGTCGATTCACGCGATGCCGCCAGGTGATGCAGGCGCAGCGGGCGCTCACCACGCAGGGTGGCCTCCTTCACGTGCATGTCCAGGCAGAAGCCACAGCCGTTGAGCTGCGATGCACGGATGTTGACCAGATCGATGATGGCCGCTTCGATCGAGGCGGTGTGGGCGGCATGCGAGTACAGGCCGAGCTTCTTGAACAGTTCGGGGGATTGCGCGGCGTAATCCAGGCGTGCGGTCATGGTGTGTTCCTGTAGCGTGTGAAGGGCACAGCGAGGCTAGGCCTGCATTCGCAATGCCGGTAGGCGGGGGCCGGGACGCACGCTGTTGCATGAAAGACACCAATGTCCTGTCACAGCGGCCGATGCTCGGCCGTCTGCCGGGCATGGACACCTCATCGCACCTGCGCACCGCATCGCGCCCTGCCAGCGAACAGGTCTGGCAGGCCTTCCTCACCGCATTGCGCGAACTGCCGCCCGATGCACGTGCGGTGCTGTTGCTGCACGACGTGCTGGGCGCCGGATTCGAGGACATCGTGCCCCTGCTGGGGCTCGATCTTGCCGCGTGCATGCAACGCCTGGCGCTGGCGCGGAGCCACCTGCACGCACAACGTGCCCGCCTGGAGCCAGGCCACCCATGAACGCCGCAACGCCCCGCCCGGCCAGCGACGGCCACGATGCGCTCAATGCGTCCTTCTCCACCAGCTACGCCGGCGTGCTGGCCTTCATTGCAGTGGCGTCCGAGGGCAGCTTCGCGCGCGCGGCCGACCGCCTCGGCATCGGCCGCTCGGCCGTCAGCCGCAGCGTGCAGAAGCTGGAAAGCCAGCTGGACGTGCGGTTGTTCCTGCGCACCACGCGCTCGACCACGCTCACCCGCGAAGGCGAGCTGTTCCTGGAGGGCTGCAACCCGGGCGTGACCTGCATCCTGCAGGCGCTGGAGGAAATGCGCGACCTGCGCGAGGGCCCGCCGCGCGGGCACCTGCGCATCAGTGCCAGCCACGGCTTCGGCCGGCGGGTGATTGCGCCCTTGCTGGCAGCCTTCCGTGCCGAGTATCCGCAGGTCTCTGTAGAACTGCTGCTGGACGAGCAGGCCCCCGACCTGGCCGGTGATCGCATCGACGTGGCGTTTCGCGACGGCCTGCTGGAAGACAGCCAAGTGATCGCCAAGCAGCTGGTGCCGATGCAGCTGGTCGTATGTGCATCACCGGCGTACGCGCAGGTGCACGGCCTACCCGCGTCGGTGGACACGCTGCCCACGCATGCCTGCATCGGGCGGCGCCTGCCGGGCGGACGCATGCAGCCCTGGGAATTCCGTGTCGACGGTGCCGAAGTGCACCTGCAGCCGCCGAGCGCACTGGTGTTCAACGATGCCGACCTGGCCCTGCAGGCCGTCATCGACGGGCTGGGCATCGCCCAGCTGCCCAGCTATCAGGTGCGTGAAGCGCTGTGGGCGGGCAGGGTGGTGACCTGCCTGGATCGGCATGCACCGCTCGATCGCGGCCACTACCTGTGCTACCTCAGCCGCCGCCAGCTGCCCAAGCGCGTGCGTGCTTTCATCGACTTCAGCACGCAGCGGGTGCGCGCGCTCGAACTGGATGTGATCTCGCACTGGGAAGCACGCCAGCAGGCCACCCCCCTGAAGCCAGGCGCACAGCCTGCCTGGGCCTGAGCGCACTCGTGCGTGCCGGGCAACAGTGCGCGGCCCGTCACGGACCTACTGCCTCGCGCCCGCGCCACCTACGATGCCTGCGCCCGGCCACACGCCGGTAGCCCCTCTATATTCCAGGAGACACGCAATGAAGTTCCTCGTCATCGGTGGTACCGGCCGCATCGGCAGCAAGGTGGTGGAGCGCCTGCGTGTCGCCGGGCATGAGATCGTGGTGGCAGCGCCCTCCACCGGGGTGGATGTGCTGACCGGTGAGGGCCTGGATGCCGCCATGGACGGCGTCGACGTGGTGGTGGACCTGGCCAACTCGCCCTCGTTCGAAGACGCAGCAGTGCTTTCGTTCTTCGTGACCGCCGGCCACAACATACTTGCGGCCGCCACCCGTGCCGGCGTGCGCCACCATGTCGCGCTTTCTGTTGTTGGCACCGACAAGCTTGCCGCCAGTGGCTACTTCCGCGGCAAGATCGCCCAAGAGCGGCTGATCCGCGACTCGGGCCTGCCGTACACCATCATCCATTCCACGCAGTTCTTCGAGTTCCTGCCGGGCATCATCCAGTCCGCCGGCGACGGGACGGCCGTGCGGCTGCCGGCCGCCGACGTGCAGCCGATTGCCGCCGAGGATGTTGCCGAAGCGGTGGCACGCATCGCGCAGCAGGCGCCAGCCAATGGCGTGCTGGAGATCGCCGGGCCGCAGCGCAGCGCGATGGCGGATCTGGCCAGGCGCTATCTGCAACTGACAGGTGATTCCCGGCAGGTGGTGGCGGACGCCGATGCACTGTACTTCGGCGCGGCGCTGCAGATCGAGACGCTGGTGCCGGCCGGCCACGCGTGGCTGGGGCAGGTCGATTTCGAAGCCTGGCTGCAGCAGTCCGGTCTGTTGCAGCGGCAGCCTGCCTGAGCGGCGAATCGATCGCCTGCCGCAGCTGCGTTTGATGGAGCCGTGCAATGACCGAGCTGAAGCCGCCTTCGCCTGCCATGCTGGACCGCTACCAGGGCGACGACGTGAAGCCGCTGTACACCGGCCGCGTGCGGGTGAGCGGAGGCCAGGCCCAGCATGGGCGGGCGTCCGGCGTCGTGCGATCGGACGACGGTGCACTGGCGGTGGACCTGCGCCTGCCGCCGGAGCTCGGCGGGCCTGGCGGCGGCGCCAATCCCGAGCAGCTGCTGGCTGCGGGCTATGCCGGCTGCTTCCACGGTGCCATGGTGCTGGTGGCCGCGCGCGCCGGCCTGCTGCTGCACAACCCCAGCATCGAAGTGGCAGTCACCTTCGCCCGTGATCCGGCAGATGGGCTGTACCTGCTGTCGGCCGAGATCGTGGTACATCTTCCCGGCATGGATGAGAACCTGGCCTGCGAACTCGTTCGCAACACCGAACGCGTCTGCCCATACGCCAAGATGTTCCATCGTGGCATCAGCCATGCGGTGCATGTGCGGGTCGGCCCGCAGGCTTCGCCTCTGTAGAGTCGAGCCATGCTCGACCATGGGAAGATCCTGGCCCTGACGATTACACGGCAAGGCCGTATGCCGCCCCTGCCAACCTCGGCTACGATGGCCGGGGCCGGCATCCGCGCCGGCCGGGCAGGGGGCGCAATGGACATGCAGGCACGGGGCGGATTCGTTCCGCCCGCGAAGACCGATTCGCAGGAACTCACGTTCCACTGGCTCTACCAGCGGGTGCAGGGGCTGGTTGAGCACAGCATCTACCCCAAGGCGGGCAGGGTGGAGACGTGGGCGTTCCGCATCGGCATGGGTGCGGCGATCATCGGCATTCTCATTGGTCAGCTTCCGGATCGATGGCTGCCTGTTGGCGCAGTGCTCCAGGTGGTGGTTGCCTGCCTGGCAATCGAAATCGGAGGGTTCATTGTCGGTGGCGTCCTGGCCGCCCGCAGGGGCATTCGCCAGTTCAGCCAGCCGCGGCTCTCGCACGCCCGCGAGATGGATGAAGACTTCGCTCACTGGCAAGCGGTGGTGACCGAGCTTCGCGGATTCCCGCGCGTCCAGCGCGAGCGGCGACTCAAGTTCGTCAGCACCTTGCGCACAAACATGATTGAGCGCATGGGCATGATGTATGGCGGCCTGCAGCGGCTGGGACCATTCCCGCTGTTGATTGCCCTCTACCTGCAGTTCCGTGGATGGAAATGGGGTGACTGGGCGGGCGCTTTCGATGTTGGCCTGCTGGGCGCACTGCTCATCTTCGCCATGGTGCTGCTGTACCTGCTGGGCTGGATGCTGATCGGCCTTCGCACCAGGCTCGATACCTACGTTGCCTTGTTGGAAGGCTCCATCCACGAGCCCGAGCCCTCCCAGTCAACGCCCTTGTAGCGTCGGCCTATCGTGTTCTTCATGTTGAGGGACAAACAGGATTGTGAGCCACCCAGTGAGGCATACGCATGGCCCAAGTTGGTCGGGTCGTACATTTCGCCGACTTCACAGATCTGTACCCCACGGATGGGCATAGTGGCCTTTGGGTAGTGTGAGCGCGTCCATCCAGCCACGGGGTTTCCCCGAACGCCAGGAGGTCACTGTGCCAAGTTGTGATGAAGGAATGAAGTTGACGCGTCGCCAGGTGATCGCCGGCGGCGTCACGACCGTGGCGATGTCCGCCGCACCGGGGGCATCATCGCTCGCCGCCGAACTGGCGGCGCCCCCGCCGCCCAGGCCGCCGGTCATCAGCACGGTGGCCTTGACCGTCAACGGCGAGCGGCGGGAGCTTGAGCTCGACACCCGGACCACGCTGCTCGATGCCCTGCGCGAACATCTGAAGCTGACTGGAACGAAAAAGGGCTGCGACCACGGTCAATGCGGTGCCTGTACCGTGCTGGTCAATGGTGAGCGCATCAATGCCTGCCTCAGCCTGGCCGTACAGCACCAGGGCGATGCCATCACCACCATCGAAGGCCTCGGCACGCCCGATGACCTGCATCCGATGCAGGTCGCCTTCATCAAGCATGATGGCTACCAGTGCGGGTATTGCACGCCGGGGCAGATCTGTTCGGCGGTGGCGGTACTGGACGAGATCAAGCGGGGTGTCCCCAGCCATGTGCAGGCGGATGTCAGCGCACGGCCCCAGGCCACCAACATGGAAATGCGCGAACGCATGAGCGGCAACCTCTGCCGCTGCGGCGCCTATTCCAATATTGCCGAGGCGATGGCAGAGGTCGCTGGCGTGACCTCTGCAGGGAGGCGCTCATGAGGGCCTTCAGTTACGAACGCGCGAAATCCCCGGCCGAGGCCGCCAGGGCCGTCGCCGGTACCGAGGGCGCGAAATTCCTGGCTGGAGGGACCAATCTGCTCGACCTGATGAAGCTGGAGGTCGAGACGCCAGCGCACCTGGTCGACGTGCAGGACATCGGCCTGGACAGGATCGAACCCACCGACGAAGGCGGCCTGCGCATCGGCACGCTGGTCACCAATACCGCACTGGCGTCGCATGAGCGCGTGCGCCGCGACTACGCGGTGCTGACCCGCGCGATTGTGGCAGGTGCTTCCGGGCAGTTGCGCAACAAAGCCACCACCGGCGGCAACCTGCTGCAGCGCACGCGCTGCCCGTATTTCTACGACCCCAATCTGCCCTGCAACAAGCGCCTGCCCGGATCCGGCTGCGGCGCACTCGAGGGGTTCTCCCGGCAGATGGGCGTGATCGGCACCTCGGACAGCTGCATCGCGACCTATCCGGGCGACATGGCGGTGGCCCTGCGGGTGCTGGACGCCTCGATCCAGACCGTCAGGGGTGACGGCAGTACGCGCAGCATCCCGATTGCCGATTTCCATCGTTCCCCCGGCGACAAGCCGCAGCAGGACAACGTGCTGCAGCGCGGTGAGCTGATCACCCACGTCACGCTGCCACAACCCCTGGGCGGTCGGCACGTGTACCACAAGGTACGTGACCGCGCGTCCTATGCGTTCGCACTGGTGTCGGTCGCCGCGGTCGTGCAGCGTGACGGCTCGGCGCGGTTCGCCTTCGGTGGGGTTGCGCCGAAACCGTGGCGCGTCGAGGCAGCCGAACCGCTGCTGCGCGACGGCGTAAAGGCCGCGACCCGGCAGGTGTTCGCCGGTGCCCGCCCGACGCGGGAGAACGCGTTCAAGATCGCGCTCGCCGAGCGCACTCTCGCAGCCGTGCTGGTGGAAGGAGAGCGCTGATGCCCCTTGAATTCAACGCCCCCGCCGGCGACAACCTGTTCGACAAGGCCAAGGTCGTCGGCAAGTCGACGCCGCGCATCGACGGACCACGCAAGACCACCGGCACCGCCCCCTATGCCTACGAGCGCCATGACGCGGCGCCGAACCAGGCCTACGGCTACATCGTCGGTGCGGGCATCGGCAAGGGGCGCATCATTTCGATGGATGCCTCCCGCGCACGTGCCGCACCCGGCGTACTGGCGGTCATCACCGCACCGGAAACCAAGCCGGTCGGCAAATCGAACTGGAACAATGCACCGTTGTTCGGCGGAGCCGAGGTGGCCCACTACCACCAGGCCATCGCCTGCGTGGTGGCAGAGACCTTAGAGCAGGCCCGCGCCGCCGCAGCGCTGATCCGCACCCGCTACGAGCGCGGTAAGGGCCGCTTCGATTTCCCGGCCCTGGCACCGTCTGCGCCGCTGGCAAAGGGGCGCGGTGGCAAGCCCGACCGGCAGACGCTCGGCGATTTCGACACTGCCTACGCGAGCGCCGCGGTCAAGCTCGACGAGACTTACCACACCTCCGACGAAAGTCATTCGATGATGGAGCCGCACGCCACCATCGCCGCCTGGGAGGGCGACACGCTCACGCTGTGGACGGCGAACCAGATGATCGACTGGGCCAGGCAGGGCATGGCGGCGATCCTCGGCATCGATCCTGCCAAGGTGCGCGTGGACTCGCCCTATATCGGCGGCGGCTTCGGCGGCAAGCTGTTCATCCGTGCCGACGCGGTGCTGGCCGCGCTGGCGGCCAAGCAGGTCGGGCGGCCGGTGAAGATCGCGCTGCAACGCCCGTTGATGCCCAACAACACCACGCACCGGCACGCCACCCTCCAGCGCGTGCGGATCGGCTGCGGAAAGGATGGCCGGATCTCCGCCATCGCCCATGAGAACTGGTCGGGCAACATCAACGGCGAGGACGGCGAGAACGGCACCCTGCAGACGCCCAAGCTCTATGCAGGCGCCAACCGCCTGGTGGCCAACTACATCGCCACGCTCGACATGCCCGAAGGCAATGCGATGCGCGCACCGGGCGAAGCACCGGGCCACATGGCGCTGGAAGTGGCGATGGACGAAATGGCCGAGAAGCTGGGTCTCGACCCGATCGCGTTTCGCATCCTCAACGAGCCCGAGGTCGTGCCCGGCGATCCGTCCAAGAAGTTCTCCGACCGCAACCTGGTGCGCTGCCTGCGCGAAGGCGCGGAGCGTTTCAACTGGAGCAAGCGCAAGGCCAGGCCGGCGCAGGTCAGGGAAGGGCACTGGCTGATCGGCATGGGCGTGTCCGCGGGCTATCGCGGCGCACCGACGATGAAGTCGGCGGCGCGGGTCCGGCTTGACGGCCAGGGCGGGGTGATTGTCGAGACCGACATGACCGACATCGGCACCGGCTCCTACACGATCATCGCGCAGACGGCAGCCGAGACCATGGGCGTGCCGCTGGACCGGGTCCACGTGACCCTCGGCGACTCCCGTCATCCCGCCTCCGCCGGTTCCGGCGGCCAGTGGGGCGCGGCAAGCTCCACCGCAGGCGTGTATGCCGCGTGCGTCAGCCTGCGCCGCAAGGTGGGCGAGAAACTGGGCTTCGACGGCGACACCGCAGACTTCGCCAATGGCCACATCCAGGCGGGTGGGCGGACGATCAAGCTGGCGGAGGCGGGGACACTGTCGGCGGAGGACGGCATTGCCTTCGGCGAATTCAAGCAAGGCTACGACGTCGGCACCTATGCAGGGCACTTCTGCGAGGTTGCCGTGCATGCCTACACTGGAGAGACGCGCATCCGCCGCATGCTTGCCGTATGCGATGGCGGCCGGATCCTCAATCCGCTCTCCGCACGCAGCCAGGTCATCGGCGGGATGGTGATGGGTGCGGGCGCGACCCTCATGGAGGAGCTGGTGGTCGACAAACGGCTTGGCTTGTTCATCAACCATGACCTGGCCGGCTACGAGGTTCCCGTGCACGCCGACATCCCGTACCAGGAAGTGGTCTTCCTCGACACGCTGGATCCGGTGATCTCGCCGATGAAGGCCAAGGGTGTGGGTGAACTGGGCATCTGCGGGGTCGGCGCCGCGATCGCCAATGCGGTCTACAACGCAACCGGCGTGCGCGTGCGCAACTATCCCATTACCTTGGACAAGCTGCTGCCCGGCTTGCCCGACGTGGGCTGACCCTTGCGCATGGACCGACCCGCAGCCTCGCCCACTCTGGAGGCCTCCGCCGCAGGCGGAGGGGAGCCCTGCGATCTTGCCGAGCACCTGTCGGCAGCGCCGGGCTTCCTCGCCGAAGGCAGCCCGCGCGGCGTGCTCGAGACGGCCTTGACGCGCGTGCGCGCGGGCGAGCACGCCGTGCTCGCGCTGGTGCTGGAAACCGATGGCTCCACCTACGCCGGTGCCGGCGACATGGTGCTGTTCTGCAACGGCGGCCAGGTCGGCTGGCTGAGCGGCGGATGCCTGGAGCCCGAGCTCGCGCGACGCGCGGAGCAGGTGAGCGCGGCAGGGCGGGTCGACTGGATCGAGATCGACACCCGCAGTGACGACGACCTGTTGAGTGGGTCCGCGCTCGGGTGCCGCGGCCGACTGCGGATTGCGCTCCTGCCATTGCGTGCCATGGCCGGCATCGACGACGTCATCGCGGTCTGGCTGCGCGAGGGCGTGTCACTCCAACGCGACCTTCGTACGTCGGGCCAGGTCGTTTTCCGCGCCGGCCATCGCGAGCAGGCGTGGCAGCTGCATCCGATGGAGGGTACGCAGCCCTTTGGCGAGGGCGCATGGCATTTGCCGTTGCCCCGGCTTCCGCGGGCCCTGGTGTTGGGGGGCGGTCCGGAAACGCCCTTGCTGGTTCCGTTGCTGCGGGGCCTGGGGTGGCGGGTCAGCGTGGCCGAACGGCGAGCGCGCTGGGCCTCAGCCGGGCAGTGCGCGGATGCGCATCTTCAGACCAGCCCGGCCGAGGCCCTTCATGGCGACCCGTGCGACGCGGTACTGGTGATGCATCACGATTTCGAACTGGACCGGGAGGCGCTGGTGGCCCTGGCTGATACCAAAGTTATGTTCATTGGACTGCTGGGTCCGCGGCGAAGGCGCGAGGACCTGTTCAAGTTGCTGACACCGGATCAGCGCCACCGCCTTTCCCCGAGACTTCGATCACCTGTCGGCCTGGACATCGGCGGCCGAGGGCCCGAGGCAATTTCGCTCAGCATCGCCGCGCAGCTGCAGCAATGGCGAAGCGCGCACGGCAGGTGACTGACGCGCATGCGGTCGTCGTGCTGGCTGCCGGCGGGAGCACCCGACTTGGCCAGCCCAAGCAGCTTCTGAACCGGCAGGGCGAGACCCTGGTACATCGCGTGGTGCGGTTGGCGCGGGAGCTCGCGCCAGCGCAGGTCCTGGTTGTGGTGGGCGCGAACGCACAGGCCGTGACATCCAGCATTGCCGGGCTGGAGGCCACTTCGGTAACCAACCACCACTGGGAACGCGGCCTGGCGAGCAGCCTGCAGGTTGCCAGCGCACACCTGCTGCCCACGGTGACTGCGGTGATGGTCGTGGCATGCGACCAGCCCGCAATCGAGCGCTCCCATCTGCAGGCGCTGCTTTCGGGTGCCCGCGTCTCGGCGTCAGGGTGCGCGGGTACCCATCATGGAGACGCGCTTGGCATTCCTGCAGTAGTGCCGCGCGCATGGTTCAATCAAGTGGGTGCAACCGGTGACCGCGGCTTTGGAGCGCGCCTGCGGCAACTTCCTGTCGATACGGTGCATGTCCTACAGGCACCGGAACTGGGCCTGGATATCGATACGCCAGAAGATCTTGCGCGTGCGCGCGATGCGGGCTGGATCGATGCCCAGGTCGAGTCGCACGATCACGGTGCCAACGCCCGTCAAGCAGATGACTAGCGGCAGAGCCGGAGCCCGAACCCTCGCTGCCCGCAGCCCTGTAGAGTCGAGCCACGCTCGACTACGGCACGCCACATCGCGCCCCATCAGGCACATCACTGGCAAGAATCTGCAGCAACCGATCCAACAGAACAGGTTCCGGCACGCCAGCCAGTACCTGCTCCAGGTAATCCAACGGCTCCAACTGTCATTGGAGGAGCGCCCGCAACCGCACAACGGCAGGCGCCCGCTGCTTCGCGTCCAGTGAGACCTGCAACAGCAGATGGTGCGAGCGCCTCTCCAGCCACAGCACGGGTATGCCTCGGCAATGAACCTGGAACTCGGCATCTCGATGCCGCTCGATGAACTGGAAGCCCTGCCGAGGCCGAGCCTCCACGAACTGCATGGCTTGGCGGCGCAACTGCAGAAAGCGATCGCCGGGGATGCTGTGGAAACCGATAGGCGAGGGCTTGGGCGGTGCCAGCCACTGCATCTGTGCCGCAACCACCACCACAAGACAGAGCGCGGTGGCCGCCCAGCGCCACCAGGCCACTCAGCCCTCCGGATGCAGTCGGGTACTGGCGTGTGCGGTAAGGCCGATTCCGGCCATGATCAGCCCCTCCATCACGCGCGGGCCGACGTATTGCTCCAGCTCGCCGTTCTCGCGGGCGCGCTGCGCGGCCAGCAGAATCTCCAGGACCACGCGAAGCCCGGCCAGCGAGCAGTCGGTGTCCGCCAAGGCGATGCGTCGGCCGGGCATCTGATGGCGTTCAGGCCACGGCTGACCATCGGAGGCGGCGCCGGAGCCGATGCTGTGCAGCAGGGCGATGAGGGTGTTCGGATCCAGCGCGGGGCTGTTCGCAGACGCGTCGTGGATCGGATGCGGTGCAGGGGAGTGGGGCTGGGTCATGGCGGGGCTCCTTGCGTGCATGCAGAAGCCGCCACCGATAAAGGTGGCGGACGGTGCGAGGTTCGAAACCCGGTGTGCAATCAGACCGGCGGGCGCAAGGCCCCCACGCACCGCCCGCCATAGCCGGCTGACGGATTGCCAGTCGGCACCACGCGGAGTGGTGCCGACTGGCAAGCGCTTTTTACGATTGCACAACCGGGGTTTCGAAGCCCGGCCACCTGTTCAAGGTGGCACAGCAAGGAATACGCCCGGTTGTGCGCGATGCCAATGCAGTAGGGCTGATGCCGACACCACTTTCAACATTTTCAGAATCGTTGCATACGACGAAACGAAGCTGGAGCCTTGCGCTGCAGTGCTATCCGCGATGTTGGTGGTGCAAGCCTAGCGAGTGTCGGCATCCGCCCGGCGAGGCCGCGAGCGAGGCGAATGCGACAGGCCTGTCCGGCAATGCGCTGCCGATTGCGCGTGACGCGTCACGTTAATTGGTGAGATCTGCAAAGTAAGGCGCTGCATGTCACCATATGGCGGGGCGGATCATCAGCACAATGTGGACCGGCCAGCCTTTCGTAGACATCCGGTTGCCATAATTGATGGCAATGACCGAGGTGTTTATGGGCAACAGCAAGCAGTACACGGATGAGTTCCGGGCAGAGGCGGTGAAGCAGGTGATCGAG
>NZ_JAXBRE020000010.1:0-134756 GCF_047520985.2 Stenotrophomonas sp. BR163 | reverse complement strand
CTGCTGGTCCAGCAGCGCGCTGAACAGGTGGACCGGTTCGATGATGCTGTTGTCGCGGCCCACGGCCAGCGACTGTGCGTCTGCCAGCGCCTGCTGGAAACGCGAGGTGAGCTTGTCCATCCGCATTCGACGACCCCGATCGTTGACAAATGAAGGTGCAAGGAGGGTAGCGCCTATGGGATATCCGACAGCCCATCAGGGAACTTCAAGGGCTGTTCAAGGCTTCCCAATGGTGGCTGTCCACCAGAACCGCATCGAATTCGCGAACAGCGTAGCCCGACGACCAACGCTCAAACAACGGCCAAAATGTCTGTGCATACGGACAATCTGTCCGATCCAGGATCATCACATGGAAACAACATTGTGGCGCCCAGTCTCCTGCTACGGAGGGGCCAGATGGCTCCTGAAGTACCCCGCGCCAAGCGATCCGGGACCCTCCCGCTCTTCTGGGGTTCTCGTTCGCTATCCCATCTATCGATATCCCATCTATCGATGTACTGACACATGAGGTGGTGCTATGGCAGAGAAGGACATTCCCGGCATCCGTAAGTACGACGCGCCGGCTGGTGGTTGGGGGGCACTGCGTGCAACTGCAAAGGCAATCAGTGAACAGATGGTGGCACCTGAGGCAGCCATCACGCTGTTCCGGACAAACAAGCCAGAAGGCTTTGATTGCCCAGGGTGTGCATGGCCAGATCGTAAGCACACATCGACCTTCCAGTTCTGCGAGAACGGTGCAAAGGCCGTGACTTGGGAGGCCACGAAGAAGCGGGTGACCCCGGAATTCTTCGCCGCCAACACTGTTACATCACTGTTGGAATGGACGGACTATCAACTGGAAGATCAGGGCCGCCTAACCAATCCCATGGTCTACAACCCGGAAAAGGACATCTTTGAGGCAGTTGATTGGGACCAGGCACTCAGTCGAATCGGCGAGATACTGCGGTCACAAGCAGACCCGAACATGGTTGAGTTCTACACATCTGGACGCGCCTCCAATGAAGCGGCGTTCCTGTACCAGATCTTTGCCCGTGAGTATGGGACCAACAATTTTCCGGACTGCTCCAATATGTGCCATGAGGCGACCAGCGTCGGGCTCCCTCAGTCGATTGGGATCGGGAAAGGAACCGTTTCGTTGGACGATTTTGATTCCTGCGAACTGATCATCGCCATGGGACACAATCCCGGCACGAACCATCCCCGCATGATGGGTACCCTGCACGAAGTATCCAGGCGTGGCGCACCCATCATCGTATTCAATCCATTGCGCGAGCGAGCACTTGAGCGCTTTGCCGATCCGCAGGACGCATTGGAGATGGCGACCTTCGGTGCAACCGAGATCGCTTCAACCTATTTGCAGCCACGTGTCGGAGGTGATGCCGCGGCGCTGAAGGGCATCATGAAGGCCCTCCTTGAGATGGATGCCATCCACGGGGAGGCCGCCAACGTCCTCGATCGCGAGTTCATACGTGGGCACACGCACGGCTTTGAAGCCTTTGCTGACGATCTGCGCTCTACTGTGTGGGGCGATATCGTGACCCAGTCCGGCCTATCCGAAGACGACTTGCGCAAGGTCGCGGCAGCCTACGCCAAATCCAATGCAACCATCGTTACCTATGGGATGGGTGTGACCCAGCACAGCACGGGAACCGAGAATGTCCAGCAGATTGCGAATCTCCTTCTGTTGAGGGGGAATTTTGGGAAGCCTGGCGCGGGCATATGCCCATTGAGGGGGCATTCAAACGTCCAAGGGGATCGCAGCGTCGGGATCACCGAAAAGCCCAGCGCAGACATGATCGACAGGATCGAGAAGCGATTCGGTTTCCGTGCCCCAAGCCACCACGGTCACGACGCAGTTGCTGCCATGCAGGCCATCATTGACGGCCGCTCACGGGCGCTCATATGCCTCGGTGGCAACCTGGCGGTTGCCCTGCCGGACTCAGACGCTTGCTTTGCAGGCATGCGAGGGTTGGAGCTGTCCGTGCATATTGCGACCAAATTGAATCGAAGCCATTTACTGGTCGGAAAGAACACATTCATCCTGCCGTGCCTGGGCAGAACCGAGCAGGATCTGCAGGCGACGGGCCCCCAAGCCGTGACGGTCGAAGACTCCATGTCGATGGTGCACGCATCACGCGGAAAGCTGAAACCCGCCTCCGATCTATTGCGATCGGAACCCGCAATCGTTGCAGGGATTGCCAGCGCGACCCTGCCGTCCAGCACGGTGCGCTGGTCGGACATGGTCGCAGACTACGACGTGATACGCGACGCAATTGAAGCGGTCTTCCCCGAATTCTCGGACTACAACGCCAGAATTCGCATCCCTGGTGGATTCCGCCTTCCTCTCCCTCCCACTGAGCGGGTGTGGCCAACCGCCTCGGGAAAGGCAGAGTTCATCCGATTCCAAGGGTTGGCTGAAGATCCGACACCAATTGACTCTGCAGTTCTAAAGCTCGCCACCCTGCGGAGCCATGACCAATACAACACCACGATCTACAGCCTCGATGACCGCTACCGTGGCGTGTTTGGCAGGCGCGACGTTGTTTTTATGAATGAAGAAGACATGAGCGAGCGCGGCATCCAGCAAGGCGATCAGATTCGCATAACCACTGCGCTCGACAACGAGCAAGGCCGGGTCCTGGAGAACGTCATTGCCATCAGTTACAAGATCTCCCGCGGCTCCGTGGCGACGTACTATCCCGAGGGAAATTGCCTCATTCCTTTGAACTACATTGATCCGGTAAGCGGCACCCCCTCTTACAAGTCTGTGCCGGTTCATATCACTTTGGCGTAGAGGGAGCTACCCCTCACCCAGGCATCCGATGGTGTGCTCCGGATTCGGCCAAGAGTAGAAGTATGGGCCGTCTTCGTTGCACGCCTCAGCTGCGTGGTTCCCGGCATAGGATGACGCCTACCCAGGGTCGACAGCAGCGAGTCTTGCCTCCCCCCCTGTGACAGGGTGCCGATAGGACTACTGCACGCACGACGGCTCGCTTCAGCTGCAGCACGCCGATCGCCCTCCTCGCCGTGCTCTGAAGACGATATCCGTCTGAGTGGGAGTACGTAGTCTTCGATCGCTAGCATGTTATGGCGCCGCAACGGTTGACTGCTCGCTTGCCCGTCGTTGATCGAGCGCCCGGAAGGAAGAGATCGGCGCGCAGGTAGATCCATCCTCCGATAGCCATGGAGCTGAGTGCAGTGTGCCCGGAGGGCGCCACTTGGCGCGGCGCGCCACTCGGCTTCGTGGCGCAGGCCGCCAAAACCCGGACAAGCAAGGAAAGGGCAGCAGCTCGCCAGCCCGTCCCTGAAGCCCTCTACAGAAACCGGTGCATCACGTAGACATCCACCAGACCCAGCGTCCCATGCCGGAACGCCTTCGGTAGCGTTCCCACCACCTCGAACCCCAGCTTCCGGTACAGCGCCACCGCCGGGCCATTGGTACTGACCACGTAATTGAACTGCATGGCCAGGAATCCTTCCGCACTCGCCCGCTTGAGGCTGTGCTCCACCAGCGCCCGGCCCACGCCTTGCCCTTGTGCCGGCGCATCCACCACATACGTGGCGCTGGCCACATGCGCCCCCAGATCAGGGAAGTTCGGGCCCATCTTGTACATGCCCACCACTCGGCCCTGCAGAACGGCCACATAAGGTGTCTGCGACAGGAACCAATGCGCGCGAAAGGTTTCGACCTCAAAAGAGGAGGCAAAAGGCAGCGCATCCTGCGCCGCAATGGCCGTCTTGAACATACCCCACATCGCGTCGAAATCGCCTGCACGGGCGGGCCGGATCTCCATGCGTCTCCTGCAGATCTGTGGTGATGACCAGGCCGGACACTACCAGAATCCAGCCCCTGCCCCATGGCTGCTTCACGCGCCACCGCCATCGGCTCCGCAATAGTTGTGGAAATTCCGGCCCTCAGAGCAGTAGATGTCTCCTGTTTCCGTGCACATCCCGCACCGGCTTCGACGGTGGCGCGTTCCGGCGTACGTCCTGCTGGGCATCTACCTGCTGTACCTGCTGGCCGGCAACATCTTCCTCAATACCCCGCTGTTCGATCAGGTCACCAACCGCAAGCCGCACAAGTTCGTGATGACCACCGGCCCGGCCATCACGCTGCTGCCCGGCCATGTCATCGCCTGGAACGTGCACATGCGCGGCCACGTGAACCACACGGTCTACGTGCTGCATGCCGAGCGCGCCAGCGCCCGGTTGGCGGTGCTGCCCCTGTTCCAGCGCGAGGTACGGGTTCCGCGCTTGCAGGCGACGGGGGTTTCCGCCGAAATCAGCCGCGTCGAAGGAGCCATCCCGCCACCGCCGCGCAGCGACCGCGGCTGGACGCTCCGTTTCGATGCCATCCACAGCGACAGCATCCGCAGCGCACGCTTTGGCAAGTTGCTGATCATTGGCAAGGGCCGGGGTACGGTGGGCTTCCTCAAGCAGCTGCGCGGCGGGCCGTCGGAGCTCTTCGAATCCGAGGTGGCGTTCAGCGATGCGGACACCAGTTTTGACGGCGTGCAGCTGTTGGGCGACATGGATCTCACCGCGCGCTTCAGCTATCCGCGCCACTATCGGGACCAGGCACCCGGTCTGGCCAAGTTGAAGTTGCTGCATGCCCAGCTCGAGGTCGACGCCCGCAGCCAGGGCCTGCGCATGGACACGGATGCCACAACGCCGAAGATCTCCAGCGCGCCCGTGCCCGGACGCCTGCAGCTGGCGCTGCACCTGATCGACGGCCAGCTGCAGCCCGGCGACCGCGCCATCTGGCAGGTGCCGCTCTACCTGGGTGACGGCGCCCCCGATCGCGGCGTGTTGGCCCTGCAGCTCAATGTGTCCAACGACCTGCGCCTGCAGGCCCGCCTGCCGCCAAAGCCAGGCTCAGGCAGCGAAGTGGATGCCGATCTGCACATCAGTGGCCGGAACATTCCCTTCCAGCAGCCCGCCCAGCTGCTGGAACGCAGCTCCGGTACCGTGCGCGGCGAATGGACGTTCACTTCGCTCAACTGGATCCCTGCCCTGTTCGTCCGCAAGCCGTGGCTGCAGCTGGACGGCGGCGGCACGCTGAAGGCGGACCTGCGCGTGCGCAACGGCGAACTGATAGAAGGCAGCACCGTGGACATTCCGGCCGCCGAAGCCGTGGCCGAAGTCGCCGGCGTACGCCTGGCCGGCACGGCCAGCGCCCATGGCGAACTGAAGGCCGGCAGCCCCAGCCAGGCACAGCTGGCTGTCCGGCTGCCACGATTCACTGCTCGGCCAACCGATGCCAAGGACGTGCGCCTGTTCGACGGCCGTGACCTGGCCCTGGACCTGACCGGTGATGGTCGCCTGCAGGAGCTGCGCAAGGGTGTCCGCGCGCACCTGCGCTTCAGCCAAGCAACCATTCCCGACCTGGCCGCCTACAACCGTTTCCTCGGCTCGCCGCAGGTGCGACTGCTCCGTGGCACCGGCAGCCTGAGCGGCGATGCCACGCTCGACACCGATGGACGCGTCGGCCACGGCACTGCCCGGCTGCTGGGGCGCAATGCCAGCGCCAAGGTGGCAGGGCTGGACATGGGCGGCGACGTCGACGTGAAGGCAACGCTGCGCCGCGGTGACTTCAATCAGCGTCATTTCGATCTGTCCGGCACCACCGTCGAACTTCGCAATGTGCAGGTGGCGGGCGCAGAGCGGGCAAGCGCATGGAAAGGTCGCGTGGCCTTCAAGCGTGGCCGCATCGACGCGCAGTCGCCCTTCCAGGTCGATGCCACCACAGATCTGGATCTCAGCGATGCCCGGCCGTTGCTTGCACTGTTCGCAGAGCGTACCGACTACCCGCGCTGGACCCTGTCGCTGCTGGATTCCGGCCAGGTGCAGGCCCGGGCGACGCTGCGCTGGCGCCCGGGCCATCTGATCATTGATGGACTGCAGGCCGAGAACGATCGGCTTTCGGTACGCGCGCGGCTGGATCTGCTCGACCAGCGCAAGCGCGGTGATCTCTATCTGCGGTGGGGGCTGCTGGGTGCGGGCATCGAGCTGGACGGTGACCAGCGCCAATGGCACCTGGCCGGGGCACGCGAGTGGTTTGACCAGCGACCTTCCCTGTTGCCAGCGAGCCAGGGAGCCGGTGCCGTCGGCTCTTCAGATTGAAGAGCCGACAGCCTGCATCCATTCGCTGCCGCTGTGCGTAGACAGGCCGCATACGTATCAAGGAGCTGCACGGTATGAAGCGGAGTTCACAGGTTTCCGGACTTCTGGGATGGGTGGCGATCACCTTCGTTGCGGCAACCCTGGGGGCGTGGGCGTCCACGTCCGCGGCAAGCTTCTACGCCAGCCTTGCCCTCCCCGCATGGGCACCACCGGCCAGCGTCTTTGGTCCGGTGTGGACGCTGCTCTACGCCATGATGGCGGTTGCCGCGTGGCTGGTCTGGCGCGAACGTGGCTGGCGCGGGGCACGGCCCGCGCTGCTGCTCTATCTGGTGCAGCTGGCCGTCAACGCGCTATGGAGCTGGCTGTTCTTCGGCTGGAAGCTGGGCGCGCTTGCCTTCGCCGACATTCTTGTATTGATCGTGTTGGTGTGCGCGACGATCGTCGCGTTTGCGCGTATCCGCCCGATCGCGGCGGCGCTGCTGCTTCCCTACCTCGCCTGGATCCTGTTCGCCTCGGCGCTCAACTTCGCCGTCTGGCGGGCCAACCCAGGGCTGCTGTGACACGCGGATCCAGCGATCACGCCTGGGCCACGGCCTGTGGGCACCAGGTCCGCAGCAGGGCCGGCTTGAACGCCTGCTGGCCGCAACCAGTGGGGCACCGCACCACTCGCGCTGCAGTATGGCTGACCAGGCCCTGCCCTTCTTCTGCCTTGAAGATCGTCTCGCAGGAAAGGCAACGCGCTACCAGCGAGTACAGGTGCAGCAGCCGGCCACTGGCTGGATCCTGCAGTGCATCCACATCCAGCAATTCAAATTGGCAGCTGTCAGGGAGCATACGGTACTGGGGCGCGGGTGCGGTCTGCAGGTTCACGGGCGTGGCATCTGTTGGAATTGCAGTCACCGTAGGGCAGCCGCTGTCTAGCTGGCGTGCAGCGCAGATGTGCTGGCCGCGAAACCTGCACCGGTCTCTGCATCGAAATCTGCTAGGGTGCGCGCCGGTGCCTACATCCACATTGCCAGCACAACCCGATCACCCCATTGCCCTCAGCGCCGCCCTGAAAGCGCACACCCGAGCGGCCCACGATCGCCTCGACCAGCACCTGTTGCACCAACACATCTTCGCGTCGCGCCAGCGTTACCTCTGCTTCCTGCGCGTGCAATGGCACTTCCATAGCGCTGTTGCGCCGCTGTACCGGATGCAGGATCCGGGCGCGACCCGCTTGCCGCTGATCGAGGAGGATCTTCGCGACCTCGGCGCTTGCATGCCGGCACCCCATGCCTGGCAACCGCAGCCGCATGTGTTCTCGAAAGCGACTGTTCTGGGCTGGCGCTACGTGGCGGAGGGCTCGACGCTGGGGGCGGCCGTGCTGTTGAAGATGGCCGCTGCGTTGCAGCTTCATGCCGGATACGGAGCGCGCCACCTGCGCCCTTCCAACCTCGGTGTGGCCGAATACTGGAGACGCGAGCGGGAGGAGCTGGATGCGCTCGTTTTAAGTGGCCAGGAGCGCGCACAGGCATGCAGGGGCGCGACAGACGCCTTCCAGTACATCCGTCGCTGCGTAGATGAAGAATTCAGGTTTGAATGAAAGGCCCTTCACATTCACGTGGTGGTATGCGGCGGCACGCTTTTGCTTCACCATCCATGCACACCGGATGCAGTGCTGGGCCGTTCCAGCCATCCACGAATCATGAGTCCCGCCCTTGACGCCTCCTGCCGAATCCGCGCACGACACTGCCCTGTCCCGTTGCGCGCGCGAACCGATCCACACCCCTGGCGCGATCCAGCCCTACGGTGTGCTTCTGGTCGTTGAACCGCAGTCCCTGCAGGTACGCGAGCGCGCCATCAGCCACCCCGGGCTGCTGAAACAGTTCGGCGAACCGTTGATACAGCACGTCAGTGAAGTGCTGGGCGGCGTGCTGGCACCGTTCCAGGGCGTGTTGCAACAGGCGACGGTGGGCAGCAGCGCGCATGTCGGTGCGGTGCACCTGGATGGGCACGGCCGCCATCAGCTGCTGGTGCACCGCTCCGCCACGGATCTTCTGGTCGAGCTGGAAGCACCGGTTCCCGGCCAGCCCGGCTCGCTGGAAGAGCTGTATCCAGCCATCCGCGAGCTGATGACCGGCATTGAATCGGCGGCGACGGTGGAAGACCTGTGCGGGCTTGCGGCCGCGCACATGCGGCGGCTCACCGGCTTTGACCGCACCCTGGTCTATCAATTCGATGCTGGCTGGAATGGCATCGTGGTGGCCGAAGATGGCAATGGTCTGTTGCCGTCCTACCTGGACCTGCGCTTTCCCGAGTCGGACATTCCCGCACAGGCCCGCGAACTGTACCGCCGGAACCGGGTGCGCCTGATCGCGGACAACAACTATACCCCTACCCCGCTGATGCGGGCCGAAGACCACCGCGAGGCGCCACCGACCGACCTGAGCCTGGCCGTGCTGCGCAGCGTGTCCCCCGTGCATCTTCAGTACATGCGCAACATGGGGACCGGGGCGTCGATGTCGGTGTCACTGGTACATGAGGGGCGGTTATGGGGCCTGGTGTCCTGCCACACCGTGCAGCCACGCCGCCTGCCCTACCACGTGCGTACCGCCTGCGAGCTCATGGGCCAGATCCTGTCGCTGCAGATCGCGTTGAAGGAGCGGGCGCGGGCGATCGAAGAGCGCGTGTCCCGGCGTTCGGTGCTGGTCAAGCTCTTGGCACGCATGGCCGGTGATGAGGACTTCATGGCTGCACTGCGCCACGACGAGGCCAGCCTGCTGTCGCTGACCGGCGCGACCGGTGCGGCCATCGTGCACAAGGGCGACTGCATGCGCGTGGGTGAGTGCCCATCGGCCAGCGACGTGCTGGCCCTGGCCGATTGGCTGGCTACCCGGCAGGCCGGGCAGGAAACCTACTGCACCGACCACCTTGCCGCCCACTGGTCGCCTGCCGCACACTTGGCCGATGTAGCCAGCGGCCTGCTGGCAGTGTCCATTTCGCAGCTGCACGATAGCTACCTGATGTGGTTCCGGCCGGAGGTGGTGCGAACCGTGCGCTGGGGGGGAGACCCCCGCAAGACCGCAGCGCCCGGCGTGGCACTGTCGCCGCGGAGCTCCTTCGATGCCTGGAAAGAGACCGTGCGGCAGCGCAGCCTGCCGTGGAATGATGCTGATTGCGATGCGGCGCACGAGATGCGCACAGCCATCGTCGATATCGTGCTGCGCAAGGCCGAGGAGATGGCGGAGCTGAACGAGCAGCTCCTGCGCAGCAACAAGGAGCTGGAGGCCTTTTCCTATTCGGTCAGCCACGACCTGCGCGCCCCCTTCCGCCACATCGTGGGCTATTCGGAGCTGCTTGGCAGCTCGGCGGGCGACCGCCTCAACGAGACCGAGCGCCGCTTCCTGGATACGATCGTCGATTCAGCAAAGTCCGCCGGCACACTGGTGGACGACCTGCTCAGCTTCTCGCAGATGGGACGCTCCACGCTTGGGCGGGTGCGTCTGGACATGGCTGCGCTGGCCGAGGACGTGCGCCGGAGCCTGGCGCTGGATTACGACGGCCGCGACGTGCAGTGGACGCTCGCGCCGCTGCCGGAGGTGGAAGCCGACCCGACGATGCTTCGCCTGGTCTGGCAGAACCTGCTGGCCAACGCGATCAAGTTCACCCGCGAGCGCGAACATGCAGTGATCGAGATTGGGCACGACCGCAGCGACGACGAAGATCACTTCTTCGTGCGCGACAACGGCTGCGGCTTCGACATGCGTTACGTCGAAAAGCTGTTCGGTGTGTTCCAGCGCCTGCACCATGTGGAAGAATTCGAAGGCACCGGCATCGGCCTGGCCAACGTACGCCGCATCATCGGCCGCCATGGCGGCCGTACCTGGGCCGAGGGCGAGCCCGGCAAGGGCGCCACCATTCACTTCACCCTACCCCGCTCCACAGGAGAACACCCATGAGGGACCTGCGGCCGATCCTCCTGGTGGAGGACAGCCCCAAGGATGCAGAACTGACGATGGCCGCGCTTGCGCGCTGCCAGCTGCTCAACGATGTCATCCATGTACGCGACGGCGCCGAAGCGCTGGACTATCTGCGCTGCGAAGGCAAGTTTGCCGGCGCCATGCACGGCGGTCCGGTGGTGGTGCTGCTGGACCTCAAGCTGCCCAAGGTCAATGGCCTTGAAGTACTGGAACAGGTACGTGGCGATGCGAATCTGAGCAGCACGCCGGTGGTGATGCTGACCTCCTCGCGCGAAGAGCAGGACCTGGTACGCAGTTACGAACTGGGCGTCAACGCATTCGTGGTCAAGCCGGTCGACTTCAAGGAATTCTTCGACGCCATCCAGGGCCTGGGCATGTTCTGGGGCATCACCAACCAGCCGCCACCGCATCGGCCCAACGGCTCGGGGCAGCGCAATGCGTGATGGATCGCGCCGCAGCGAGCGCCTGCGCATCCTCATGCTGGAGGACAGCGCGCTTGATGCGGAGCTGATCAGCGCCCAGCTGCAGCGTGCCGGCCTCGATTTCGAGGCCGAGCGCCTGTGGACCCGCAACGCGTTCATCGAGGCCGTCGAAAACCGCCCGTTCGACGTGATCCTCGCCGATCATGTCCTGCCAGGCTTCGATGGTGACGCAGCACTTGCCCTGGCGCGCGAGCGCGTGCCGCAGACGCCTTTCATCTTTGTTTCCGGCACCCTGACCGAGGAACTGGCGGTACAGGCACTCACGCGCGGTGCCCGCGACTACGTGGTGAAGCAACGCCTGCAACGCTTGCCCGATGCGATCCGACGCGCCCGCCAGGAGGCGCACGAGCGTACCCAGCTGGCCAATGCGCAGGCCGCGCTGAACGAAAGCCAGGCCCAGCTGCAGAAGGTCACCGATGCCGTCCCGGCGCTGATCGCCCAGTTGGACAAGGACCATCGCTACCGGTTTGCCAACAAGGCGTTCCTGGACTGGCATGGATTCAGCCTTGCAGAACTGCTGGGTCGGTCGGCTCGGGATGTCAGCGGCATTTCCGCCTTCGAGCACGCCCTGCCCAGCCTGGAACGGGTACTACAGGGCGAGCGCACCCGCTTCCAGGCCGAACTGATCCATCGCAGCGGCGAATCACGATTCGTGCAGATGGACTGCGTGCCTGAGCATGCCGCCGATGGCAGCGTGGCCGGGTATATCTGCCTGGGCAGCGACGTCTCGCTGCTGAAACAGGCCGAGCTGGCCCTGCGCGAAGACAACCAGCTGCTCGAGCAGCAGGTACAGGCACGCACGGCCGAGTTGCGCGCCAGCAAACGGCGCCTGCAGGCGATCTTCGAATCCAGTTTCCAGCACCAGGTGCTGCTGGATCTGTCCGGACGCGTGGTCGATGCCAACGACGCGTCACTGGCCGCGGTGCTGGCAGACAAGAAGGACGTCGTTGGCCAACGCTTCGCCGAATCGGTCTGGTTCGGCACCACCGAGGGCATCGCAGCGCTGATCGATCGGGCTGTGGCCGCAGCGGTACAGGGCCGCAGTTCACTGCATGCGCTGGAACTGGAACTCCCGACCGGGCGGCGCAGCTTTGATTTCTCGTTCCGTCCACTACTCGATACGGAGGGCGTGGTCACCGCTGTGGTCTCCGAGGCCGTGGAAACCACCGCGCGCGTGCAGGCTGAGCATGCCCTGCGCCAGTCGCAGAAAATCGAGGCGGTCGGCCAGCTCACCGGCGGCATCGCACATGATTTCAACAACATCCTGACGGTCATATCCGGCAACGTCGAGCACGCCATGCTGCTCAGCGAGGGCGCGGGCGAACCCGGAGCGATGGTGAGCCGTGCGCTGGACAATGCACTGAAGGGTGTCGGCCGTGCCGCCAGCCTGACCCAGCGTCTGCTGGCATTTGCCCGCCGCCAGCCGCTGCGCAGCCAGGCCGCCAACCTCAACGAGCGCCTGCTGGACATGCACGACATGCTGCAGCGTGCGCTGGGTGAGCTGGTGCAGCTGGAGATCCGCAGCGCCGAGGACATCTGGTGTGTCGAGATCGACGTCAGCCAGCTGGAGGCCTCCGTACTGAACCTGGCGGTGAATGCCCGCGATGCGATGCCGCACGGCGGCCGGCTGGTGATCGAGGTCGACAACAGCCACCTCGACCACGACTACGCTGCGCTGTTCCCGGACGCGACGCCGGGCGAGTACGTGATGCTGCGGGTGCGTGACAACGGCCACGGCATGGATGCGGCGACGCTTGCCCGGGTCTTCGAACCCTTCTTCACTACCAAGCAGGTTGGCCGTGGCACCGGCCTGGGCCTGTCGATGGTGCACGGGTTCGTCAAGCAGTCAGGCGGCCACGTGCTGATCGATTCGGTGGAAGGCGGCGGCACCAGTATCACCATGATGTTCCCGCGCTCACCGCTGGCCCTGCCCTCCGAAGCGCGCACCCCGCAGACCGGCCTGGCGGGCTACTCGCCGCGCGAGGAGACCATCCTGGTGACCGAGGACAACGACGATGTCCGCGCCCACACGGTGGATGCACTGCGGCTGCTGGGCTACCGGGTGTTGGAAGCCCACGACGGCCCCTCCGCACTGCGGCTGCTGGAACGCCCTGATACCAAAGTGGACCTGCTGTTCTCTGACGTGGTGATGCCCGGCATGTCGGGCTGGGAGCTGGTGCGTGAAGTCCGTGAACGCTGGCCGGAAGTCGCCGTCCTGTTCACGTCGGGCTATCCGCGCGACCACGACCAGGTGGGTAGCCAGGGACGGGCCGTTGCACTGCTGCCGAAGCCGTTTACCCGCAGTGACCTGGCGACTGCGGTGCGCACCGCGCTGGAGACGGTGCCACACTGAGATCAGGACGCCGGATCGCGCCCGTCGGCCGCGATCCGGTTGATGTCCGCGCATTCCACCGTGCCCGGCGGATGCTCCCTGGCGGCCAAGGCAATCATCGCCTGGCCCAGTGCCAGATTGCTCGTCACCAGCGAAGGCGCAACCGCGCCGACCAGTTTCATCAATGGCGCACCGCCCCAGTACAGCGGCTTCAGCAGTGCATGACGGGTGCCGGTACCCGGGACCGGACGAACGCCTCCTGGGCGCAGCATCACCGTGCGCACCGGCAGGGCCCGCAATGCCACTTCGGTCTCGCCCTTGACCCTCAGCGGCATTACCCGGCTCTGCGGATCCGCACCCGCACCGGATACATACAGAAAGCGCCCCTCGGGATTCGCCGCCGCCCAGGCGCGTGCGACCGCCAGCGTGATGTCCAGGGTCACGCGTCGATACTCGGCCTCTGCCGTGCCGACCGGTGGCGCACCGGCACAGTAGAAGCATGCGTCGAAGCCGGCCAGTTGCTCATGCCGGCCTTGCATATGCAGAAAATCGGGGACGATCAGTTCGCTGCCAGGCCCGTTCAGGCTGCCCGGCCTGCGGACCAGGGCAGTCAGGTGGGCCACCTGCGGCGAGCGCTGGCAGGCCAGCGCAACACCCTGGCCCACCAGGCCCGCAGCACCGGTCAACAGAATCCTCAACGCACCTTTCCCGGTCATGGTCGCACCCACGCTAGAGTTTCACGAAACGCTGGATCTTCCGCGCCAACCAGCCACTGAACACCAACGGCGCGTCCAGCGCTGACACGCAGATGCAGGGAACACCGGGTGCAGTTACCGGTTGATGCTCCACCTCCTCGTCCAGGTCCGCCACGTCGCCCGGCGCGAACAGCCCCAGCGCGTCGTTGTAAGAGCCTCGAAGGATCTGGGTCAGTTCGCTGCGGCCATGGCTGTGCATCGGCAGGCACTTGCCCGGGGCAATCTTCAGCATGATCAGCGAGGGCATCTGCTCAGCCCTGATGCAGTGCACGCCGGGCGCCATCCAGCGCCAGCGCAGGGCACTGAGCGAAGCGCCGAAGTAAGGATGCAACGAGGCGGGCAGATGGTCCGGATCGGCCTCGGGCCGCTCCCTCGGCACCGGGCGCCTGGTTCCGGTGATGGCGCTCGGCGCGTCCGAGGCCAGCTGCATCAGCATGGCCTCGCGCAACTGCTCGCGACGCGCGTCGGCCGCGGGCGGTTGGGTCTGCTCCAGCAGCACCGAGCCGATCGCCTCGGCATCGCGCAGGCGCTGGCGGCAGTGGGGGCACTGCTCAAGGTGGGCACCGGCCACGATGCTCAACGGCGCCGGCAGCGCGCCGGCGGCATAGCTCATCAGCGTGGATTCGTGCAGGTGGTGATGCGGATTCACAGCGCACCTCCCACTTTGGCCTGCAGTTGCAGGAACGCACGTCGCAGGTGTGACTTTACCGTTCCAAGCGGCATGCCCAGCGCCTGGGCAATCTCGCTGTGGCTCTTCGCCTCGAAATAGGACATCCGCACCAGCCTCGCCTGCACGGCGGGCAGCTCGTTGATGCGCTGGCGAAGGCGCGCCTGGTCGGCGAACTGCTCGGCGCTGCTGCGCTCGATCATGTCCACGGCCGCGGCGTCTTCCACCGCTGCCTGCACCTGCATCCAGCTGCGCTCTCGACGGATGCGGTCGATATGCAGGTTGCGCGCGATCCGGTACAGCCAGGTACTCAGCGCGCCTTGGGCCGCATCATACTCGGCCGCCCGCAACCACAGGCGCAGCAGGCACTCCTGCGCCATTTCCTCGGCCACGGCGTCGGGTGCCCCCAGGCCACGCAGATACACGCACAGCCGCGGCATGAAGTAGTCATAGATCCGCATGAAACAGTCGCGGTCGCGCAGCCGCGCCACACTGTCCATGTCATCGGCCCAGTTCGTCGGCTCGCTGCTGGGCTGCTGGGAACTGGACACGGTGCGTGCGGTATCGAAGTTGAGGAGGGTGCTGGCAGCGTCAGGGTACATCTGCGTGAGCGGCGGGCAGGTGAAGGTCTGTTCTCTCTACGCGCAGGGGCGGCCATTGGATGCAGCAGGCACTGTGCATCCAAGCATCCGCGCCCGCCGTATGACCTGAGCCTCCCTACCGGATGAACACCATGCGCACTGCCTGGCTGCTGCTGTGCCTGCCCCATGCCGCGCTGGCGGCGCCCTGGCTGCGCAACGAGGGCGTGGCCACCTCGGCGCAGGGCGATCTGCTCTATCGTGAAGTGCACTGGCGGCGCGGCCCATCGGAGGGTGCCGAGCGCTGGGTGCTCTATCAGTGCCCGGATGGCCGCCCCTTCGCCCGCAAGCATCTGCCGGCCAGCGCCCGCCCGCAGGCCCGGGGCTATTCGCTGCAGGACAGCCGTAGTGGGCAAACCGCTGAAGTCGACGCGAGTGGCGAGTCGGTGTCGATCGCCTGGAAAGAAGATGCCGCCAGTGAGCTGCGTCAGCGTCGGCTTGAATTGGCACCGGATGCGGTGATCGACACGGGCTTCGACGCCGCGGTGCGCCAGCATTGGCCAGCGCTGCTGCGAGGTGAACGCATCAGCCTGCCCTTCCTGGTGCCGGGGCGGCAGCGCTTCTTCCCGGTGCAGGTGCGGCGTACCGGCCCTGTTCGCTGGCAGGGCATCGACGCCCAGGCCATCGAGGTCAGTCTGGACACGTGGTACGGCGGCATCGCGCCGCGCCTGTCGCTGGTCTATGCCAGCGCCGACCGCCGCCTGCTGGAATTCCGCGGAACCAGCAACCTGCGCGATACCCGCGGCACCTACCCACAGGTCACGGTGCGCTTCAGCTCGCCGGTGGCCGAGCGGCCCGCCAGCGAATGGCAACAGGCCTGGGCGCAACCGCTGGTCGAACGCTGCAGCGTGATGCCCAAGTGAAGCCGGAATTTTCCACAGTCGGCCGCATCCATTGCGCGCACTGCTGCGTAGAGGAAGACACGACACCCGCCGAGATCCGCCATGGCCTCTGTAGCGCCCCTCCCCCGCCGGCGCTGGCGCCTGCTGCGCACCCTGAAGCGCTGGGTCGACACCGGCACCGCTGCGGACCACGCCGCTGGCGAGCCCGGACGCATCGACTGGCTGCGCGCCGTACCGTTCGCGTTGATGCACCTGGCCTGCATCGCGGTGATCTGGGTAGGTATCTCGTGGACGGCAGTGATCGTCGCCGCAGCCCTCTACGCAGTGCGCATGTTTGCGATCACCGCCTTTTACCACCGCTACTTCTCGCACCGGACGTTCCAGGCATCGCGAACGGTGCAATTCGTGTTCGCGGTGATCGGCGCGTCCAGCGTGCAACGTGGGCCGCTGTGGTGGGCGGCCCACCATCGCCATCACCATCGGCATGCCGACCAACCGCTGGACCCGCACTCGCCGCGCGAAGGCGGCTTCTGGCGCAGCCACATGGGCTGGTTCCTCACCCGCGAGGCATTCGCCACGGATCTATCGCGCGTGCCTGACCTGGCGCGCTTCCCCGAACTGCGCTGGCTGGACCGCTTTGATACGGCGGTGCCGGTACTGCTGGCTGCCGTGCTGTACGCACTCGGCGCCGGCCTGGAGCGCTGGGCGCCCGGACTGCACACCTCTGGCCCGCAGTTGCTGGTGTGGGGCTTCTTCATTTCCACCGTGGTGTTGTTCCACGCCACCGTTACCATCAACTCGCTGGCCCATCGTTTTGGCCGGCGGCGCTTCGAGACCCGTGACGACAGCCGCAACAACCTCTGGCTGGCGCTGCTTACCTTCGGTGAAGGCTGGCACAACAACCACCATTTCTTCCCTGGGACCGTCCGCCAAGGGTTCCGCTGGTGGGAGATCGACCTGACCTGGTACGGGCTGCGCGCAATGGCGGCCATGGGCCTGGTGAGGGGGCTCAAGCCCATCCCCGAGTGGGTACTGGCCAAGGCGAGGTACTGACATGCGCATCGCGATCATCGGCTCCGGCATTGCCGGCCTGGCCAGTGCCTGGTGGCTGGACGGCGAACACGAAGTGACGCTGTTCGAGGCCAACGATTACCTGGGCGGACATACCCACACCCATGACGTGCAGGTGGACAGCACGCGCATGGCGGTGGATACCGGTTTCATCGTCTTCAATCCCCTGCACTACCCACTGCTGACGGCACTGTTCGAAGAACTGGGTGTGGCCTCGCAGCCGACCACCATGAGCTTCTCCATGCACAGCGAGCGCAGTGGCGTCGAGTACAACGCCACTTCGCTGGATGGCTTGTTCTGCCAACGTCGCAACCTGGTTTCGCCACGCTTCTGGGGAATGCTGGCCGACCTGCGCCGGTTCTACCGGGATGCGCCGCTGCTGCTGGCGGAAGACGAAGGCCCGACACTGGGCCAGTACCTGCGCGGCCAGCGCTACGGCACCGCTTTCATCGACGAGCACCTGCTGCCGATGGCTTCGGCACTGTGGTCGTCACCGACCGCCACGGTCATGCAGTTCCCGGCCCGCTACCTGGCCCAGTTCATGGCCAACCACCAGATGCTGCAGATGACCGGGCGCGCACCCTGGCGGGTGGTCAGCGGTGGCTCGGCACGCTATGTCGATGCCCTTCGCGCCCGCTGGCGGGTGCGTGAGCGGCTGGAATGCCCGGTTCACTCGGTCGAACGCATGCCCTGGGGCGCGCGCGTGCACAGCGCGGCCGGCGTGGAGGGGTTCGACGAGGTCATCCTGGCGTGCCACAGCGACCAGGCGCTTGCCCTGCTGCGTGACGCCGATCAGGTCGAACGCGACGTGCTCGGCGCCATCCGCTACCAGCCCAACGAAGCAGTACTGCATACCGATGCATCGTTGCTGCCGCGCAACCGCAAAGCATGGGCTGCATGGAATGCACACGTTCCCAGGGATCCAGGCGCGCCCTGTACGGTCAGCTATTGCATGAACCTCCTGCAGGGCCTGCCCGGTGACACCCCGCTGGTCGTAACCCTCAACCGCAGCGAGGCGATCGATCCGGCCAAGGTGCTGCGCAGGCTGCACTATGCCCACCCGGTGCACGATCATGCCGCTATCCGCGCCCAGCAGCGCTGGGCAGAGCTGCAGGGCCGCCGCCACACCTGGTTCGCGGGCGCATACTGGGGCTGGGGCTTCCACGAAGACGGCATCCGCAGCGCCCGCCGCGTGGTGGACGCGATGCGCGAGTGCACTGCGCACCGTGACAGCGTTGCGCCCGGCGAGGTGGCAGCGTGAGTGCCAGCGCACTCTACTTCGGGCAGGTGATGCACCGACGGCATCATCCGCAGCCCCACGCGTTCCGCTATCCGATCGCGCAGCTGCTGCTCGATCTGGACGAGCTGGAGACCGTGTTCGCGGGGCGCTGGCTGTGGTCGGTCAATCGCCGCAACCTGGCCGAGTTCCGTCGCAGCGATTACTTCGGCAATCCCGCACAACCGCTGGCCGATGCGGTGCGCGATCATGCTGCGGCTACCCTGGGCTATCGGCCTGCCGGCCCGGTACGCCTGCTCACCCATCTTCGCTTCGGCGGGCACGTATTCAACCCGGTCAGCTTCTACTACTGCTACCAGTCCGATGGCAGCACCCTGGACTGCATCGTCGCCGAGATCACCAATACGCCCTGGAAGGAACGGCACGCCTATGTGCTGCCAGTCGCCACGGCCACCCACGAAGGCGCCTCGCTGCGCTGGCGGTTCGACAAGCGCTTCCATGTCTCGCCCTTCATGCCGATGGATTGCCACTACGACTGGCGGTTCAACCGCCCAGATGATGATCTGCGCGTGCACATGCAGGTCTGGCGCCAAGGCGTTCGCCAGTTTGATGCCACCCAGGCCATGCAGCGACACGCCCTGGACGGCCGCGGGCTGGCCCGGGTCCTGGCCTGCTATCCCTTGATGACCCTGCAGGTGATGGCCGCCATCCACTGGCACGCGCTGCGGCTGTGGCTGAAACGCAACCCCGTGCACGACCACCCTGCCCTTGCCGAGAAACCGCGATGAACTTGATGACTCCCCTGGTCGCCCTGCCACGTCCCGGCGCCTTGGATGCCTTCCTGCGCCGCCGCCTGCTGCAACAGCTTGCCCCCATGCGCGACGGCCGCCTGTGCGTGCGTGATGCACTCGGCGAAGTCTGGCTGGGCGATGCCCATGGCGAGCTGCATGTGACCGTCACCATCGATGACCCGGCGTTCTACCGCAAGGTTGCAGCGCAAGGCAGCGTGGGCGCAGGTGAAAGCTACATACAGGGGGAATGGCACTGCGATGACCTGGTGGCGCTGATCCGGCTGCTGGTACGCAATCGCGACCTGCTCGACGGCATGGAGCGCGGCCCGGCCCGCGTGGGTGGCTGGCTGCTGCGCGGCTGGAACCGCCTGCGCCGCAACAGCCGTGAAGGCAGCCGCCGCAACATTGCCGCGCACTACGACCTTGGCAACGACTTCTTTGCCCTGTTCCTGTCGCCGGACCTGATGTATTCCTCAGCCCTGTTCGACACAGAAGACGAGTCGCTGGAATCCGCCTCCCGGCGCAAGCTGGACCGCATCTGCCAGCAGCTCCAGCTCAAGCCGGGCGATCGCGTGGTGGAGATCGGCACCGGCTGGGGTGGTTTTGCGCTGCACGCGGCGCAGCACTACGGCTGCCACGTCACCACCACCACCATCTCCGCCGAGCAGCACGCGCTGGCTGCCCAGCGCGTGCAGGCGGCCGGCCTGCAGGACCAGGTCACGCTGCTGATGCAGGACTACCGCGACCTGCAGGGCCAGTTCGACAAGCTGGTGTCGATCGAGATGATCGAAGCCATCGGCGCAGAATACCTGGACACCTACATGGCCACGCTGCAGCGCCTGCTCAAGCCTGATGGCGTTGCCCTGCTGCAGGCCATCACCATCGAGGACCATCGCTACGAGCAGGCCCGGCGCAGCGTAGACTACATCAAGCGCTATGTGTTCCCCGGCAGCTTCATTCCGTCGATCAACGCGATCATGGCCGCCAAAACGCGGTCCAGCGACCTGCAGCTGATCGCCCAGCAGGACTTCGGTCACTCCTACGCGCTGACCCTGCGCGCCTGGCGCCAGCGCTTCCTCGCCCGGTTGCCCGACGTGCAGGCGCAGGGCTTCGATACGCGCTTCTGCCGCCTGTGGGAGTTCTACCTGGCCTACTGCGAGGGCGGCTTCCTGGAGCGCTCGATCGGGGTCTCCCATCTGCTGATGGCGCGCCCGGGGCATCGCCCGGGCGCCTCATCGGGCCAAGGCAGCTGAGATGCGCAGGTTCTGGCCCAATCTGCTTGGCAACCAGCTGGTCTGGCTGTGCGCCGTAGCCGGCGCCGGGCGCGGTTGGCAGTGGCCGGCGTTGCTGGCAGCCTCTCTCTACATCGGCAGCCAGCTGCTGACGTCGCCGCAACCGCGGCTGGACCTTCGGTTGATGGTGTTGGCACTGGCCTGCGCATGGCTGGTCGATGCCAGCGCTGCCGCCAGCGGCACCGTGCGCTACGCCGCCGCCCCGCTGGGCTGGGTGCCGCCCCCCTGGATCATGGCGCTGTGGGCCGCGTTCGCGATGACGCTGACCACCTCGATGCGCTTCCTGCTGCGCCACCCGGCCTTGCCGGCTCTGTTCGGCCTGCTGTTGGCACCGCTGGCCTATCTCTCCGCAGCGCGCGGTTTCGATGCGGTCCGTTTCGCCACACCCACGTGGCAGGGCCTGCTGGTGTTGGGTGCGGGCTGGAGCATCGCGCTCTCGCTGTTGTGCGTCACCGCTCGTCGCGGCTCTCGCACCACCCCGCCCTCCCTGGCCGGAGCATCGTCATGATCAATCTGCTGTGGGTACTGCTGTATGCCGTGCTGGTGATGAGCTGGGGCTGGGCCTGGCAGCGCCGCCACCAGAACATCGGCGTTGTCGACGTGCTCTGGGCCAAGTGCGTGGGTGCCTCGGCCCTGCTGCTGGCGCTGCTCGGCGATGGCGCGATGTTGCCTCGGGTTGCGTTGGGCCTGCTCGGCGGCCTGTGGGGCAGCCGGTTGGCGCTGCACCTGTGGCGCCGGGTCCGCAGTGAACCCGAAGACGGGCGCTACCGTTATCTGCGCGAACACTGGCAGAGCCACCAGGGCAAGATCTTTGGCTTCTTCATGGCGCAGGCGCTGCTGGTCGTGCTGTTCGCTCTGCCCTTCGTTGCGGTGGCAGCCAATTCCCATGCCGGCCTGACACCGTGGACAGTCGCCGCAGCACTGGCCTGGCTGTTGAGTGTCGGCGGCGAGAGCCTGGCCGACCGCCAGCTCGCACGTTTCCGCGCCGACCCGGCGAACAAGGGCCGCACTTGCCGCGAGGGGCTCTGGCGTTATTCACGCCACCCCAACTACTTCTTCGAGTGGCTGCACTGGTTCACCTATGTGCTGCTCGCCGTCGGTTCCCCCCTGTGGTGGCTGGCGTGGGCCGGGCCGCTGCTGATGTATCTGTTCCTGCGCTATCTCAGCGGTATCCCCTTCACCGAGAAGCAGGCGTTGCGCAGCCGCGGCGACGACTACCGTGCCTACCAGCGCAGCACGCCGATGTTCTTTCCCTGGTTCCCCCGTTCTTCCAAGGAGCATTCCGCATGAGCGCGATCCCGTCACTGAATCCGGCCGAAGATGCGGAAACCGGGCTGATCGCCTGGGCCGAACGCGGGCTGGTTCCCGATGCGGCGCTGCGTGCCGGCATCCGGCGCCTGTGCGCGCAACGCCTGCACGAGGAATCGGCGGGAGGTATCGAGGCACAGTCCGCACGCTTCAGCCGTCGCATCGCAGAACTGACCGACAGTCCGCTCGCATTGCATACCGACGCGGCCAACCGCCAGCACTACGAAGTTCCCGCGGCATTCTTCCAGGCCTGCCTGGGCAAGCGGCTGAAGTACAGCAGCTGCTACTACCCCACCGGGCGCGAAACGCTGGACCAGGCTGAGGAAGCGATGCTGGAACTGTATGGCCAGCGCGCCGGACTTGCCGACGGCCAGCAGATTCTCGAACTGGGCTGTGGCTGGGGTTCGCTGACCCTGTGGATGGCCGAACGCTATCGGCAGGCCAACATCACTGCGGTGTCCAACTCGCACAGCCAACGCCAGCACATCATGGCGCAGTGCCAGGCAAGGGGCCTGCACAACGTCGAGGTGCTGACCTGCGACGTCAACCAGCTTGAGCTGCCCACGGCACGCTTCGATCGCTGTGTCTCGGTGGAAATGTTCGAACATGTGCGCAACTACCAGCGACTGCTGGCGCACATCGCGCAGTGGCTGAAGCCCGACGGTGCGCTGTTCGTGCACATCTTCGCCCATCGCACGCTGATGTACCCGTTCGAGACCGAGGGCGGCGACAACTGGATGGGGCGCCACTTCTTCACCGGCGGCCTGATGCCGGCCGCCGACACGCTGCTGCATTTCCAGCGCGACCTGCGACTCGATCAGCGCTGGCTGCTGGACGGCACCCACTACCAGCGCACCGCCGACCATTGGCTGGCCAACCAGGATGCGGCCCGCGAGGCGGTGATGCCGGTACTGGTCGCAACCTACGGCCAAGCGGCGGCGAAGATCTGGTGGCAGCGCTGGCGCATGTTCTGGATGGCCTGCGCCGAGCTGTTCGGCTACGACGATGGCCAGCAGTGGCTGGTTGCCCACTATCTGTTCCGTCCCCGTTGAGGTGTGACATGCGCATGCGCTCCCTGCTTCCCCTGCTGGCCTTGAGCCTGTTCGGTTCCGGCTGCAGCTCCGGCGATACCCGTCCCCTGCCCCGCCCGCCCTCGGTGGACGTGCCGCGCTTCATGGGCGACTGGTATGTGATCGCCCACATACCCTCATGGCCGGAGCGCGAGGCCTTCGACGCGGTGGAGAGCTATGCACTGCGGCCGGACGGGCGCATCCAGACGACCTTCACCTATCGCAAGGGCAGTTTCGACGCCCCGCAGAAGTCCATGCACCCGGTTGGACGGGTCGAGAAGAACGGCAATGGCGCGATCTGGGGCATGCAGTTCATCTGGCCGATCCAGGCCGAGTATGTGATTGCCTGGCTGGACGACGACTATGGCCAGACCATCGTCGCACGCAGCAAGCGCGACTATGTCTGGTACATGGCACGTACCCCGCACGTATCGGACAGCGACTACCAGCACGCCGTGCAGCGCATCGCGGCCATGGGCTACGACACCGGCAGGCTCAGGCGCGTGCCGCAGTCGGTGCGATAGATTGCGCTACCGCCCACTACTCGGCTCGCGGGTGACCAGGCACCCCGGCGTGACGCGTCACATTAATGTCCTGCCAAAGGGTGCCGGCAGCCCTGCAACCCAGGCCAGCTGTACCCAGCGAGAGCGCGCCAGGGCACTGGGTCCCCGCGGCTTTCAACCTGACGATATGTCCCGCCCATGGATCAGCACTTATCGATGGAGCTCATCCATCGATCTTTAGGAATAGTCGTAAAAACGCAACAAATTCGATGTTCGACGCGACAGCGGCGCCAGAATGGTGGCCACGCCCATGGGCGCTGATCACCTCCCGCGCATGAATGGATTTCCTGCACCGCGCCGGCTTCGCCTGGCGCTCCTGGACGACCATGAAGTCGTCCGTCGCGGCACCGCCCTGCACCTGTCAGGCGATCTCCGGTTCGACATCGTCGCCAGCCATGGTTGCAGCGACGCGCTGATCGACAGCCTGCACCGCTTGCCCGTGGATGTGGCCATCATCGATCTCACGCTCGCCCGTGGCGACCTGGGCGGCATCGAGCTGGTTACGCTGCTCTGTCGCGAATTCCCGCGCACACCAATGCTGGCCTTCGCCACGCTCTGCCCCACCACGAATCTCAACAGCCTGATCGATGCCGGACTCAGTGGGTTCGTCAGCAAGGCCGAACCCCTTGCGGCATTGTCCGACGCCATCGTGCGCGTCTTCCAGGGCCTGATCCGGATTCCGCCGGACGTCAGGCTGGCCGGCGATCGTGGCGAGCTCAGCCGCAACGAGCGGGAGGTACTGGAGCTGCTGCTGGAAGGCCTGACCGTATCGGAGATCGCGCTGCGCCGGCACCGCAGCATCAAGACCGTCAGCACACAGAAGGTCGCGGTGCTGCGCAAGCTGGGATTGCGCAGCGATGTGGAGATCTATGCGCTGCGCGAACGGCTGGAGTCGCCGTGAGGCGCCATGCGCCATTGCGTCCGTGCCTGCTGATCCGGGGGTTGCTGGTACTGCTTCTCCTTCCCGCCGCGTCGGCGGAAGATATCCGGTCACCACGCTGGCTGCCGGGCAGCAGCGTGCGGGTCTCCACCGCTCCGTCCCTACGCCCCGTGCCCGCGGCGATAGCCGATCCGTCATCACCGCCGACGCTCGCCCATGGCTACGCCAACCTGGTGGCGCGTCACGCCCAACTCAGCTTCCTGGAACACCCCTATCCGACGACCGCCGCATCAATCCTCGCTGTATGTCATCACGAGGCCGACCTGGTCATGGTGTTTGGCGGCGCGAGACACCAGAAGCTGCCCTGCCCCGACCTCGCCGCGTCCAGCCGCTTCCGGGGTGGCGCCACCCTGCTGGCAGGGCGCGCCGGCGAATGGCTGCCACGGGAGATACGCGAGCTCGACGGCCGGGTGGTGGCCGTCGTTGAAGGCGGGCCCTACGCCGGCTGGCTGCGCGCGCATCATCCTCAGATCCGGCTGCAGCACCTGCCTGATCGGTACGCAGCATTGACGGCAGTTCAATCCGGCCTGGCCGACGTGGCGATTGGCCTGGAATCCACGCTGCGCCCGCTGGTTCGACGCCATTTCAACGGCAGCCTGCGCCTGCAGCCATTCGACAGCGACTTCTCCACCGACCTCTACCTGCTCGTCCGCCAGGAAGACCAGCAGCTGCTTGAACGCATCGGACAGGCGTTGCGGGAGATCACGCTGGAGGAGCATGCGAGCCTGCTCCACCTGTGGGCAGGCCAGACCCTGCCAGCGGCGGCGGGAAACGCACTGGACTGGATGCAGGCCTCGCCCCCGCGCGGCTGGCTGCTGCTGCCCCCTCTGCTGGTCGCCCTGTTGCTGTGGCCCATGACCCGTCACCTGCGGGTACGCGGCGACCACCGCAGCGCGCAGGCCATCGGGATGATCAGTCACGAGATGCGCAATTCGGCACAGGCCGTACTGGCCTCGATCGAGCTGCTTGGACGATCGACACTGCCGAAAGGCGAGCGCGATCTGCTCGCCGCTGCCAGCAGCGCCGGCCAATCCCTGCGCGGCCTGTTGAATCGCGCACTGGACTTTTCGCGCCTCGCCAGCGGCGCTTTCAGGCCGCATGCACAAGCCTGTGATGCGACCCGGCTTTGCCGGCAGGCACTGGAGGCCATTCGGCCTCAGGCGCAACAGAAAGGCCTGCAACTGCATCTTGATGCCCCGACCGAACCCTCGCCGATCATTCGGGTGGACATTGATGCGCTACGCCAGATTGCCAGCAATCTGCTGGCCAATGCGGTGAAGTTCAGTGATATCGGCGGCATCGAGCTGCGCCTGCGACTGCTTCCAGTAGCGCGGCCGCAAGAGCTGCTGCTGGAGGTGATCGACAGCGGGATCGGGATCGCGCCCGCACAGGTAGCCGAACTGTTCCAGCCTTTCCATCAAGGCAGCGGTGGGCATCAGCGTGGCGGTAGTGGCCTCGGGCTTTCCATTGCGCGCGAGCTGGCACGTGCGATGGGGGGCGATCTGACCGTGCACAGCGTCCTCGGTCGCGGCAGCCGCTTCATCCTGCGCCTGCCGGTATGCGCTGCTGACTCTGCCGAGAGTGTCCGGGACATGCCCGTGGAGGGCACGCCACTGGCCGGGCTACAACTGCTGCTGGTGGAGGACCACGCACTCAATCGCCACGTCATTGCCGAACAGTTGCGGCGCTGGGGCGCCGAGGTATGTGCCCTGGAAGACGCGGCCAGCGCGCTGGCCGAACAGATACGCCACCCCCGCCCTGCCGCGCTGATCGACATTGGGCTGCGTGGCATCGATGGCTACGCATTGGCACGCGAACTGCGCGCCCGTAGTGGGCATCCGGTCCGCCTGATCGCCTTGTCTGCCCGCAGCGGACGACGTCACCACGCACGTTGCCGCCGCTCGGGTTTCGACGCGATGCTGGCCAAGCCGCTGCACGCCGCCGAGCTGCTCGCTGCGCTTGGCATTCCCGTGCCGGAGAGCCTGGACGCGCTTGAGCAGGCGACTGAAATGGACGCGGCCTACAGCGCCGACATCTGCGATGAACTCGGCAGGATCGAGCGGATTGTCGATCATGCAGACGCATCGGCGCTCGGTCATCACGCGCACCGATTGCAGGGCGCACTACAGATGCTGGGTCAATGCGAGCACGCCGCCGTCGCGGCCGAGCTGGTCGATCTGGCGCAGGACGCCACGCCAGACTGGACCGACGCACGTCGCCTGCTGTGCGTACTGCAGGCCGGACAGGGCGCCCGCGTCGCGGGAACCCTGCCCAACCCCTTGATCACGCGGCCAGACGCTCAACCTGGCGACGGGTCAGGTCATTGAAGCGACCCAGCGACATCAGGTGCTGGTGGATCAGTGCCAGCCAGCCACTGCGGTGCCACTCGACCACGGTTGCTTCCGGCAGCGCGACGAACTTCTCGACGTCCACGACCAGGAAGCCGTTGAGGTTGAACTCCCGGCCATCCGGGATACGCACGGTGGCGTTGCGCTCCACCAGCAGGCCGTTGTCGACCAGGGCCTTGGAGAAAGCCTGGGTCTGTTCGTGTTCGCGGGTGTACTGGCCGCAGAATTCCAGGGCCTGCTGCACCATCTCGGTCGCCTTGCCGTCAACGAACAGCGGCTGGCCTTCCTCGCCCCCCTTGACCACGCGCGGGCTCTCTTCGTCGATGCCCAGCAGGAAATCATTCTCCGCACCGGTGTCGATGAAGATGAAGGGGTGGCGGCGCAGGTAGGCGGGAATGTAGGCCTCGTCTTCCCACAGGCCATCCTTGATGAACAGGTTCTGGTCGGACACGCCCACGGCAGCCATCGGAACCGCGCTCGGGCCGGCAAACAGGATCGGGAAGTGGTGCAGGGCCAGCGAGAACTCGCCCAGCACCAGCGGAATGGCATTGTTGCCGGCGGCGAACTCCAGCTTGCCCGGCAGGATGCGCAGATCGGCATGCACATCGGCCTGCAGCGGCACCGGGCGGGTATAGAACAGGGGGGCGCCGCTCGGCGCCGCTTCGGTGGTGGTGTCGCTGGTGGTGGTCATGTTGGGAACCGTTCGATCATGCGCGCCTGCCATCCCGGGCACGCCAGCGGGAACAACCTGAATCCCGCATTATCAACAAGCTCGATGACAACGGCCACCCCACCGGCGAACTATTTCAGCTGCAGGGGGTAGCGCTGCCAGAGTACGTGGACCAGGAAACCGGCCAGCTCGGTGTCGCGGGCACTGACCGCCGCACGGATCTTGTCCAGCAGCACCATGTCACTGCAGGAACGCACGTCGGCATGGTTGGCCTGCCCTGCCCTGCGCGCACGATAGCGCGCCGCCCGCTGCGCATCGCTCATCGCGTACCCGAACTTGGGCGGACGACCGCGCTTGCGCGGCAGGGTCAGCTCCAGGGTTCCGGGGTCTTTGTCATCACGCATGAGAGGGGTGCGGGCGGCGGCGAGCAACGGGGGGTGCGCAATTTATCGTGAGGCATCACTTTAATCCAGCTTTTTCTACAGATTTGGTGCGATGCAGCGCCAATGTTGCCGTGTCGGTGCAGATCCATCCACGCATGGCGTGGATCTACTGCAGAGCTCGCGACCCGGTCACCCGGTAGATCCACGCCATGCGTGGATACGGAAACCCGGACAAAAAAATGGGAGCCCGCGAACGGGCTCCCTTGCCTTCTTCATGCCGCGCGTACTGGCTCATAGCCGTGCAGGTGCGCCTCACTGCTGGCCCGCCCCTGGCTGAGCGAACGCAGCGAGGTGGTGTACCCCACCAGCTGCGCCAGTGGCGCGAAACCACTGACCTCGGCACGACCGTCCTGGTCCTCGATGCGGGCGATGCGGCCATGGCGCCGGTTGAAGTCGCCGACCACATCACCCACCGACGCCGACGGCGAATGCACCGTCACCGCCATCACCGGCTCCAGCAGCTGCGTGCCACCCTCGGCCAGCGCCGCCTTGATCGCCTCGGCGCCTGCGCGATGGAACGCCATCTCCGAAGAGTCCTTGGCATGGGTCTGGCCATCGACAAGACTGACCTCGATGCCGACCACCGGATGTCCCTGCGGACCTTCCGACAGCGCGGCACGCACGCCCTTTTCCACCGCTGCGATGAAGCTGCGCGGCACCACGCCACCGACGATGCGGTCGTTGAACAAGACAAGGTCGTCGTCGCGCGGCGCCACATCCAGCACCACGTGCGCGAACTGGCCCTGGCCACCGGTCTGCTTGACCAGCCGCCCGACGACACCGGTCATCGGGCGCATCGGCGTCTCCTGGTAGGCCACGCGTGGCGCACCCACGGCCACCTCGACCTTCCATTCGCTGCGCAGGCGCTCGACCATCACTTCCAAGTGCAGCTCGCCCATGCCCCAGACCAGGGTTTCACCCGTTTCCCGGTCCGTTTCCACACGGAACGAGGGGTCTTCCTGGGCCAGGCTGGCCAGCCCCTGCGCCATCCGGATCAGGTCCGCCGCACGCGCCGGCTCCAACCGCCAGGCCAGCACCGGCGCCTGAGCCTGTATGTTCTCCAGGCGCAGCGGCTGCGCACGGCTGCTCAGCGTCTCGCCACTGACCGCATCCTTCCAGCCCAGTACCGCGACGATGTCACCGGCCACGGCCTGCTCGATGTCATGGGTCTGGTCGGCCTGCACCCGCACCAGGCGACTGACACGCCGCCCTTGCAGATGCTGCGAACTGGCCACCGCGTCGCCCACCTTCAAGGTGCCCGAGTACAGCCGCACGAAGCTCAACGCGCCGTGCTGCTGGTGGGTGATCTTGAACAGCAGGCCTGCCAGTGGACCGTCCGGATCCGGCGGCAGCATCACCTCGCCCTCATCGCTTTCGGCGCTGACAGCAGGGCGATCCAGCGGCGACGGCAGGTAATCGACCACGGCATCCAGCAGCGTCTCGATGCCCTTGTCCTTGAACGCAGCACCGGCCAGCACAGGCACGCCTGCACCTGCCAGCGTCGCCCGGCGGATTGCCGCCCGCAGCGCCCCGGCATCGATCACGCGACCTTCCAGCCAGGCATCGGCCAGTTCTTCGTCATGATCGGCCACAGCTTCGACCAGCGCATCGCGCTGGGCCTGCCATTGGGCCCGCGCCGCTTCGTCCCACGGAGTCACCGTGGTTGCGCCGTCCTCCTGCCACTGCAGCACGCGCTCATCGACCAGATCGACCCAGCCGTTGAAGCCGCTTTCGCTGCCCAACGGCACGCCCAACGCCCACGGCCGCGCGCGAAGCTTGTCCTGCAGCTGCTCCAGCACGCGTTCAAACGAAGCGCCTACGCGGTCCATCTTGTTGACGAAAGCGATCAGCGGCACGCGATGGCGACGCGCCTGGCGCCACACCGTCTCGGACTGCGGCTGCACGCCGTCCACGGCCGAGAAGACGGCCACGGCACCGTCGAGCACGCGCAGTGAACGTTCGACCTCGATGGCGAAATCGATGTGGCCGGGGGTATCGATCAGGGTCAACCGATGCGGCGGCAGGTCGCGCGGTGCCCACTGCGCCTGCACGGCGGCCGCGCCGATGGTGATGCCCCGTTCGCGCTCGATTGCCGAGAAATCGGTGGTCGCATTGCCGTCGTGCACTTCGCCGACGCGATGGATCTCGCCGCTTTTCCACAGCAGGCGTTCGGTCAGCGTGGTCTTGCCGGCGTCGATGTGGGCAATGATGCCAAGGTTGCGACGGCGGGAAAGGACTTGGGTGTTCATGAGATAGGTTCCTGCAAAGCCAACTACGGGGGCCGCGCACCCCGGTTGGCGACAGGGTGCGCGGCTAGCGTTCGGTCTCAGCGATCTGGTGCATGGCACGCTCTCCTTGCGGTACGTCGGGTTAGGGAAATGAAACTGCAGAAACGAAAAGAGCGCCCCGAAGGGCGCTCTGTGGATGATCCAGCGATAGCCGCTTCAGCGGCCCTGTGGAGCTCCAGGCAGACACGCCCGTTCCGCACTTGCGCGGGTCAGGGTGAAAAACTTCAGGAGCGGCATCCGGTTCATGCGGCGCATTCTAGACCTGCCAATCTGGCGCGCAAGTGAATATTGCACACATAAATGGAACGATGAGGCCGACAACGATAGGGGTCCAACGATAGGGGTCAGATCCCTTTGCCCCTCGCAAAGGGATCTGACCCTGGCAGCCCTCACTTGCAGCCGTGCAGCTTGCGCGCCTCGGCCACTGTTGCAGGCTGGTCATCCCCCATCGACATCCAGCCCTTCAACGAAATCGCCGGGTCCACGTGCGGCAGCCGTGGGCCACCATGAATCACGACCTCGATCCAGCTCCCCACCGGCGCCAGCTCGGACAGGCGTGCCGCCTGATCATCTTCGGTGCTGAATGTGTCGTCCGGGCCCGCCGGCGGCGTGGTATTCACGGTTTCCGTCTTACGGGTTCGGACCCGAAGAGCACCATCCGGCAGCCGCTGACTGATCACGTCGTAGCGCTCGATACCGTATGCCCAGCTGTTCTCGCCAACACTGCGGGTCTCGCTACCGTCATCCGCCACGGTTACCACCTCGCCGGCCGGCCCGACAACGCCCGCGACAGCCCCCAAGCCGGACATCAGTGCCTGATAGACGATCATCTGCCGCTGCTCGGTAGTCAGCGCCCCGGCCTTGAGCTTGGCGGCAGGAATCTGCAGGTACGCCGCTTCACTGCAAAGCACAAGTACCTGCTGGTCGTCCCAGCTCACCGACATTTCCTCGTTGGCAAAGTACTGCGTCTTCATCGACGTCACTGCGGCACCGTCGCCACTGGAATGCCGGGTTTCGATCAGCGAGGCATTCTCGGCCGCGTTGGCCAGCGAAACCTGGGAGGTCGACGCTGCATGGGCTGCGCAAACGGAAGCAATCATCGCGGCAAGCAGCACGCTGCGGGTAACGGTGCGGAACATGGCGTCAGTCCATTGAAGAAAGCGAAGCCTCCATGATACCCGGAGCAACCTGGCGGACGTTCGCTCAGGTCACCACCACCAGCGGCACCCCACGAAGCGGATGCTCCAGCACCACTACATCCTGCTGGTACACGCGCTGCAGGTTGTCTTCGGTGAGCACCTGCAATGGCGTGCCATCGGCCGCCACCGTGCCCTGCTCCAGCAGCACGATGCGGTCGGCATAGCCTGCGGCCAGATTGAGGTCGTGCAGGACCACGATCACGCACGCACCGGCTTGTGCACAGGCACGCACACTGCGCAGCGTGCGCTCCTGATGGCGCAGATCCAGCGCAGCAGTGGGCTCATCCAGCAGCAGCAATGGCGTGTCCTGTGCCAGCACGCGCGCGAACGTGGTCCGGGCGGACTCACCACCGGACAGCTGCTGCACCTCGCGCAGGCGCAACGCCTGCAGTTCAGCGGCATCGATCGCAGCTTCCACCTGGGCGTCATCGGTGACCGGGTCCGGCGGATGCGGCAATCGCCCCATCGCCACCACTTCTTCGACGCTGAAAGCAAAACGCACGCCGTGCTCCTGCGGCATTACCGCGCGCTCGCGCGCCAGCGGCCCCGCCTTGTAGCTGGCCAGCGGCCTGCCCAGCAGGCTCACCTCGCCCGCATCGGCGCGCAGGTCGCCGGCCGCGACCGCCAACAGCGTGGACTTGCCCGCACCGTTCGGGCCCACCAGTGCGGTCACCGTACCTGGTTCGAACGCCAAGGAAATGCCGTGCAGGATCTCGCGTTGCTGGCGGCGCACCACCACCTCGTGCAGCTTCAGCAGCACACTCATGGCACCGCCTTGCGGCGCTGCTGCAGCACCAGCCAGAGGAAGAACGGCGCACCCAGCGCGGCCGAGAACAGGCCCAGCGGAATCTCCGCGGGCGGATCCAGCGTGCGCGCGGCCGTATCCGCCACCACGATCAGCAGTGCACCCAGCAGGCCGGACAACGGCAGCAGCCAGCGATGACCGGGACCCACCAGCAGGCGCGCCACGTGCGGCACCACCAGGCCAACGAAGCTGATCGAGCCCGCAAACGCCACCGCCGCCCCCACCAGCAGCGCGCTGAACGCCACCAGTCGGCGCCGCGTGCGGGTCACATCCAGCCCCAGATGCTGGGCCTGGCGCTCGCCCAGCGCCAGCATGTCCAGCGGCGTTGCCAATCGTTGCAATGCGAACACGCCAATCGCAAACAGCGGCACCACCGCCACCACATCGGCCCAGTTGGCACGTGCCAGCGAGCCCATCTGCCAGAACACCAGCGACTGCAGTTCGCTTTCGCTTGCGATATAGGTGAGAAAACCGATCAGCGCCGAACAGAACGCCGCCATCGCGATACCGACCAGCAGCAGCGTCGCATTGCCACTGCCCTTGCCCGGCCGCGCCAGCGCATAGGTCAGGCCGATGGCCAGGGCGCCACCGACGAAGGCGGCAACCGGCACCAGCCAACCTGCGGCACCGGCAGCGCCGAGAACAATGGCAGCGACTGCCCCGAGCGCAGCACCTTGGCTGACACCGACGATGCCGGGGTCGGCCAGCGGATTGCCGAACAGGCCCTGCAGGCTGGCACCGGCCATCGCCAGCGAGGCGCCAACCATTGCGCCCAACAGGGCGCGCGGAATGCGCAGCTGCCAGACCACGGCCAGGTCGCGACTGCTGACCGCCTGTGGATCAAGCAGGCCCAGCTTCACCGCCAGCGCCTGCATCACCTCCAGCGGTGGCAACCGCAACGGACCCACGGCGAACGACGCCAGCACTGCCCCCAGCAGTGCCAGCAACACCACCATCAACATCGCCCGCCCGCGACGGCGGCGCCGATCCGCCGGACTCATGCCTTCGGCAACGCTGCCAGGGCCTTGGCCAGTGCCAGCGCGCCCGCACCAGAACCCACGCTGGTGTACTTCAGCTGCACATCCGGCATCACCCAGACCCGATTGGCCTGCCCGGCCGGGGTCTGCTTCAGCGTCGGGTATGCCTTCCACAGGCCCTCGGCACCGCCGAACAGCTGCAGGTCATGCTCGGTCACCAGGATCACTTCCGGTGCCGCCGCGACCACGCCCTCATTGCTCAGCTGCGAGTAATTCTTCACCCCGGCCTCGGTACCGATGTTGATGCCGCCCGCCAGGGCGATCAACTGCGCCGACGCGCTGTCGGCACCTGCAACAGTGGGCGAGCCGCCAGCGCCGGTTGCCGAAACGTGAATCAATCGTGGCGCATGGCCCAGGCCCTTGCCAATCGCTGCAGCCTCGTCGAGCTGACGCTGCACCTGCGTGGCCAGTGCTTGCCCCGCTTCGGCCAGCCCTAGTGCCGCAGCGACCTTGCGCACCTTGTCCGGCGCCGGCTGCAGGTCATCGATGACCACCGCCGGCTCGCCCACCTCGCGCAGCTTTTTCGCCAGCTCGGTGTGGCGGCGCAGGCTGTTGCCGAGGAACAGCGAGCCCTGCAGGCTCAGCACGCCTTCCACGCCCGTGGTGCGGTTGAACAGGAACTGGTGCGGCGCGGCCAGGCCGGGCTGCGTGGTGGTGTTGGTCGGTGCCGCGTACACCTGCTGGCCCAGGCCCAGTGCCTCGATCACTGCGATGACGTCGTCGCCCCCGGCGATGATGCGGCTGGTGTCGGCAACCTCGACGTCTGCGCCATCGTCGGAATGCACCTGGGCCGGCAGCACGGCCTTCTGTCCGTGCACGGAGGGCAGTTCGGCACCGGCCACGCGCTGCCAGCCTGCCGGCAATGCGGTTTCCGCAGCGGCGGTTGCGGCGGGCGGCTCGGCGGCCTTGTGGCCATCCGACGGCGTTGACGAGCCACTGCAGGCAGACAGCGCCAGCGAAACAGCCAACGGAAGTGCACACGGGCGCAGACGGGACGCGATGTTCATGGACGTTCTCCTTGCTGGCAGGGCGACGCGCACGCCGCCCTGCCCTGTGACTTACTGCTTCGGGGTGATGCGGGTGATGCGATCACCCTTCGGATCTTCGGCGCCACGTGACTTGTTCACCGCAAACACGTTGCCCTTGCCGTCGGCACGCACATGGTTCGGAAGGGTGCCGCCATCGAGGTTGGCCACCACCTTGCCGTCGCCGTTCACCACCGTGACCGTACCGGCGCCACGATTGCTGACATAGGCCAGGCCGGAGGCATCATCGAAGGCGACGTTCAGCGCGCCGGCGCCGACCGGCACGTCATGCAGCACCTTGCCGGAAGCCACATCGACGATCAGCAGGTTGTCGGTGCCCTGCGAGGCCACGTACAGGCGGTTGCGTGCTGCGTCGAAGGCCACGCCAGAGGCGCTGATCGAATTGCCCAGGTCGATGACCTTGTCGACCTTGCCGCTGGCCACATCGATCACCGCCGCCTCCGGCGTGCCGATGCTGACGGTGAACAGCTTGCCACCCTTCTCGTCCAGCACCAGGCTCATCGGCGTGAACTTGCCATCATCCACGCCGGACTCCAGCGTCACCGGCGGCAGCTCCTTGAACGTCTTCGCATCGAACACCGACAGGTGGTCCTCACCCGTGGCCGAAGCGAACACCTTGCCATGGGTGCCGTCGACCACCACGTCGCGCGCATGCGGCACGGTGTCGACAGGGAACTGGTGGACCAGCGAGAGGTCCTTCTGGCGATAGACCGCAATCGAATTCTGGCGGGTATTGGTCACCCAGACATTGCCATTGATGTCATCCACGCCCACACCGTAGACCGCATAGACCGCGCCGTTGGTGCTGCCCGGCACCTGCGCCGGGGTGATCGCCCTGGTCACCTTCAGCGACTTCGGGTCCAGCTTCAGCAACTGCGACTGGGTCACCGGCGGACGGCCCACCGCCGAGGTCACGAACACCGCATTGCTGGCGGCGCTGTAAGCGGACTGGTACAGGCCCGGCACCAGCTTGTTGGACTGGGTGGCGAACTGCGCCTGGCCGGACAGCGGCAGCTGCGGCGACACGCGCAGCTTCAGCACCGTGGCCGCAGCCGGCTGGCTGGCGCGCACCACCACCGGGTGGGTGCCCGGCACCGCATCGGCCGGAATGCTCAGCTGGGTCTTGAAGTTGCCATCGGCATCGACCTCCAGCGGCTGCGTGTTGAGCACGCTGTCGCCACGCAGCAGGCTGACCTTCTGGCCCGGCACGAAGCCACGACCAACTACGTCGGCAGTGCTGCCGGGCACCACGTTCTCACCGCGCGAGACAACCTCACCCTTGAAGGTGGCGTTGGCCGGTTGATCGAACACCGGCTGGGCGGTGGCGGTCACCGCCAGCAGCAGACCGGCGGCGAGAGAGGTAAGGCGGAAAGACGGACGGAACGACATGGCAGGCTCCTTGCACACGTAGGCCGCGCCGCGTGGCGCGGGATTCATCGGTTGCCTGGGCCGCTGCACGCCGGCAGCCTCGCCTGGGTAGTGGGGTCGCACGGCATGGCGTGCGAAGGCATTCATTCGGCGGCGCTGTCCCCGCCACTGGGCGCGCCATCGCCGGCGCTGCGGTCGGACACGCCATACAGTTCATGCAGCGCAGCGTGGAACGATGCGGGCAGCATCGGGCCGTGGCCGAGGCCATCGAACTCGCGGTACTGCACGCTCAGGCCCGGCACCCTGCCCAGCCGCTCGGACAACTGCATCGCCGCATCCGGGGTGGCGCCACTGATCCGGCGCAGGTGCGCAACCACGCGCGGGTTGCTCATATCGCGCTTGCCGCGATCACCGACCCGCTCGGCGCCACCCAGCATCAGCCAGAGCTTTGCCGGCTGGCCGTGCACGTTCTGCACGAACTGCTGCTCCGGATCACCCAGCGCCGCGCCCTGGCTCCACCACAGCGACGGACTGGCTGCCAGATAGGACTGGAACGCGGCAGGTCGCGTGTACAGCGCATTGAGCACGAATAGCCCGCCCAGCGAATGGCCCCACAGCGCCTGCTGCTGCGTATCGATGCGTGCGCGTCGCTCGACTTCCGGCTTGATGCGGCGCTCGATCACATCCAGGAAAGCCGCAGCGCCGCCGCCGACTGCCTGGGTCGTGCCGCTCTCGTCGTCGGCACGGTCGATCCACGCGGTGTAGTCGAAGGTACGCGCCTTGGAATCGATGCGCAGGTCGTTGTCGTAGCCGATCAGCACCAGTACCGGCGGTGCCTTGCGCGCGGCCAGCTCGGCCAGCAGCGACTGGTCCAGCACCATGGCCACTGCATTGCCATCCAGCGCGTACAGCACCGGGGACGGGGTCTTGCCGGCCCTGGCCGGAATCGCCAGGTTCACCCGCCAACGGCGCTGCTGGTCCGGGCTGTCCACCACGAAACGTTCAAAGCGATAGCTGGCCGCCGGCTCGTCCAGCACGGTGTGGCCGATCTTCTGCAGCGGATTGCGCTGCTGCGCATGGGCGTAGGGCGTGACCATCAGGACCCCCATCATCAGGGCGGCCATGCCGCGGGCCAGTGGACCACGGCGCAAAGGCGGGACGAAATGCTTCATCAGCGGCGGCAGGAGCGGCCGATGGCCGCCGGTTCACAGGGGACCGCAGTCTACCTTAAACGCGAATGATTATCACATCGATCGAACGTCACGCTGTGTATCACGCGCGCGATGCGTTCATTTTCCCGGTTGCGCCGAAAACGCCGGATCCACTATTTTGCCGGACAGCGGGGCGCAGGAGCGCCCTTCCCTCGCAGGGCTGCGGATGGATGGGCAATCGAGCCGCCGGCCGCGCCCTGTCCTTTGCCAAACCCATCCACGCATCGCGTGGATCTACTGACCACCATCCACGGGAATGAATCCCGTGACTGCGAGAACACCTTGAAGCGCACCGCCCTGATCGCCCTTTCCCTCGGCCTCCTTGCACCGCTGGCCGCCCATGCCGCACAGGACCTGCCAACGCTCTACCAGGCCTTTGAAGAGGCCGGCAATTCGTCTCTGGGCATGGACGAACTCAACCAGACGGTGACATTCACTGCCGTGGCCCTGGGTGTCTCCAGCAACCTGGCGGGCGAGCCGCTGATCGAGGCCGGCGACGACCAGGGCAATGTCCTGGCCCGGCTGACCAGCGACGACGAACAGCAGGCGGCCAAGCTGGGCGCACTGGAAGAAGGCGCGACTTTCACCGCAAGCTGCACGCTGCAGTTCAGCTCGGGAACGGATTACCTGTCCTTCGGCGACTGCAGCATCAAGTAAGAAGGAAGCCGGCGAAACGCCGGCTTCGTTTTCCCGCCCTGTAGAAGTCGAGCCATTCTCGACTCACGCAGTCTCACGGCCCCGCAGGCACCGGGCCGTAGACGTTCTCCTGCGGTGTGCCCGGCAGCAGCGCGAACACGAAGATCACCAGGCCACCGAACGGAACAAAGGCCAGCAGGTACATCCAGCCCGACTGGTTGCAGTCGTGCAGGCGGCGCACGGTGACGGCGATGACCGGCACGAACGTCGCCAGCCAGAACACGACGAACAGGATGATCGACGCGATGCCCAGCACGTCGGACTGCATCACCAACCCGGCGATGAGCGGGACCATCAGGACGGCCGAGACGATCAACAGGAACAGCTGGAACATCCAGTACTCGCGACGGTTGGCACGGCCCTCGAACTGGGCGTAACGCTTCAACGGCAGAATCATTTCCTGCACGGCATCAATCCTTGAAAAAGTAGCCGCGCAGTGTGCCAAAGGAGCGCCCGCAGGACAATGTGGTGACGAACCACACTCGACTGCGATTACCCCTGTAGAGCCGAGCCATGCTCGGCTGCTGTTTCCGCAGGTGCTGCTGGATCGGTCCAGAGCGGAGTCGAGCGTGGCTCGACGCTACATGAGCCGACTCAACGGCCCTTTGCGGCCCTCGCCGCTTCACGCTCGGCACGCAGGCGATCAAGCTTTTCCTTCAGCTTGATCTCCAGGCCACGCGGCACCGGGTTGTAGTACACCCGTTCGCCCATCGCATCAGGGAAACCGGTCTGGTCCAGCGCGATGCCACCTTCAGCATCATGGTCGTACTGGTATTCGGCGCCATAGCCCAGCTCCTTCATCAGCTTGGTCGGCGCATTGCGCAGGTGCAGCGGCACTTCTTCGGTACCGCTCTGGCGCACGTCGGCCTTGGCCTGGTTGAACGCGGCGTAGCCAGCGTTCGACTTGGCGGTGCTCGCCAGGTACAGCACCAGCTGGGCGAACGCGAGCTCGCCTTCCGGGCTGCCGAGCCGCTCGTAGATGTCCCAGGCTTCCAGCGCCATGCTCTGCGCGCGCGGATCGGCCAAGCCGATGTCCTCGATGGCCATGCGGGTCAGCCGACGCGCCAGGTAAGACGGATCGCAGCCTCCATCGAGCATGCGGGTCAGCCAGTACAGCGCGGCATCCGGGTTGGAGCTGCGCACGGATTTGTGCAGCGCCGAGATCTGGTCGTAGAACTGCTCGCCGCCCTTGTCGAAGCGGCGGGTACGATCGGCCAGCACCTGGGTCAGGGTCTGCGGGGTGATGCGGCCACCTTCCCCGCCCGCCAGCTCGGCGGCTATTTCAAGAAGCGTCAGTGCGCGGCGTACGTCACCATCAGCGGCAGTGGCGATTTCCAGCAGCAGCTCGGGCGCAACCTCGATACCCTCTTCGCCCAGACCGCGTTCGCGGTCGCCCAGCGCGCGTTCCAGCGCTTCGACGATATCGGTTGGCGATACCGCTTCCAGCACGTGCACGCGGCAACGCGACAGCAGCGCCGAGTTCAGCTCGAACGACGGATTCTCGGTGGTGGCACCGACGAACAGGATCGTGCCGCGTTCGATGTGCGGCAGGAACGCATCCTGCTGCGCCTTGTTGAAGCGGTGCACCTCGTCCACGAACAGCACGGTGCGCCGGCCCTCAGCGAAGCGCTGTGCGGCCTCTGCCAGCACCTGACGCACTTCCGGCAGCCCGGACAGCACCGCGGAGATGGCACGGAACTCGGCATCGGAGTACTCGGCCAGCAGCAGTGACAGTGTGGTCTTGCCGCAGCCCGGTGGCCCCCACAGGATCATCGAGTGCACACGTCCGGATTCGACTGCACGGCGCAATGCGCTGTCCGGCGCCAGCAGGCGCTTCTGCCCGACCATTTCGTCGAGGGTGCGCGGGCGCATGCGCTCGGCCAGCGGGCGCAGGTGCTCCCGATCAACGCTCAGCAGATCGGGACCGGGGAAGGAAGTGGAGCGATGTCTTGGCACCCGCTTATTGTACCGCGAGAGCGTGACGGCGATTCCGGTAGTGCCGGCCGCTGGCCGGCAGATCAAAATTGCGTCAACCAAGGGTGACACCCACCAAGGCGGTGCCGGTTGACACCCACCGGACCAGGTAGCGCCGGGTCATGCCCGGCATCCTCGGTCAGTTACCGATGACGTCCGTGCCCTTCGGCGGGGTGAAGCTGAAGGTGCCGGCAGCAAAGCCTGGATTGCGCTTCCAGCCACTGAAGCTGATCACGGTGCGCTGTCCGACCGCGTCGGTGATCTCCATCTTGGCCAGGCCCTGGGCATTGAAGCCCAGCGCGGCGTACTGGAAGCTGGCCTCGGTCTCGCGCTTCGGCGACAGCGACAGCCACTGCAGGCCGTCGCGCTGCGCGGCCTCTTCGCTGACGTCGTACTGCTGTTCCAGCAGCGCCGGGTTGATCAGCGCGGTCAGCGGGCTGTTCTGCTCTTCCTTGCCCTGCTCGCGCACGGTGGCCTGCTCCAGGTCCGGCTCGTACATCCAGACTTTTTTACCGTCGGCCACGATCAGCTGTTCGTGCGGGCGCACGTATTCCCAGCGGAACAGGCGCGGCGCCGACAGGGCCACGCGGCCACTGGTCGATTCCTTCACCTTGCCGCGGCTGTCGAACACCTGCTGGCTGAACTGGCCATCCAGGCCCTTCAGGCCACTGGTGAAAGTCTTCAGGTCATCGCGGGCACCGGCCCAGGCACTGCCGGCAGCGGCACAGGCGACGGCCAGGGTAGTCGTGGCAAGGAAACGGCGGAAGCGGAAGTTCATGCGGGAATCCTGTGGGCGCGGGCGCCAGGAAAGGTGGTTGCCAGTGTGCCCGGAGAAAGATGAATGGGCGATCAGGGCGACATTATGCCGCCCTGAACGTCCATCGGCGATTCAGCCGCCAGATGCCGGCAGCTTGCCGTACAGCACCTGGCCGCGGAAGCCGCGACGCACTTCGCGGTAAAGCGCGCGGAACGCGGGGTAGTCCTGCGGCTGGCACAGCGCCTCCGGCCCACGCACCGCGTTCTGCCGCAAGCGGTGGTGCACGATCACGTCCTGGCCCTCGCGGCTCCAGTCCACGCGGTATTCGCCAGCGGCATTGGCAAAGCGCTGGCTGGCCGGAATGGCGATGATCGGCGCATTGGCCGGGAACTGCAGGCGATAGGTTTCCTCGCGCAGGCTTGCATTGCAGTAGAACGGCGTCTCGTTGGCCGGCGCCGAGGCGGTGGCGTACAAGCCACGCACCGACTCGCCGCCCGGCGGATCCGGCACGGCCATGCCGCCGGCCACGCTGAAATCGGCGTAGTCCTCGGCCTGGAACGCCATGCGATAGCCGAAGGGCCGGGTCAGGTCGACCGGCACGCCCTGGATCTGCAGCTGCCCTCGCCCATCGAAACCAGACGAGGCCATGATCTGCTCTTCAGCGCGCGCACGGTTCTGCGCGTTGAGCTGGGAGAACTGCGCACGCATGCCGATCTCGGCGTTCTCGCCAAGCTTCGGAATCGTCTCGCCGCGCAGGTTGCCGTCGGCGTCGAAGGTGAATCGCACTTCCATCGAGGTGGCATTGCGCTCCGGCGTGTTGGCCGGGGTACGCGCCAGCGTGGCGTCACGGGTACGCATCACCGGCGCACCCAGGTCAGCTTCCGGCAACTGCCCGAAGCGCGCCCACGCGGTGGTCGAATCCAGGTAAAGATCAAACTCGGGGATGTAGGTGATGGCGTGGTTGAAGCGGCCCAGCACCGGAATCTTCGGCAGCGTCGGGCCGCCCCCCGCACCGATCAGCACCGGCGAGCTGGCGATGCCCTTGGCCGCCAGCAGCGCCTCGAGGATCGTCACATGGTCCTTGCAGTCGCCGTAGTGGTTGTCGAGGATGCTCTGCGCGCTGTTCGGCTCCAGGCCGCCGTTGCCCAGGTACACCGCCACATAGCGGATGTTCTGCGCCACCCAGCGATACAGCGCGTCAGCCTGCTCGCGGCGGTCGCTGATGCCGGCGGTGATCTCATCAGCGAGCGCCTGCAGCGCCGGGGTCACCTCGGCCGCTGGGCCCGCCTTGAGCTGGTAGGCGCGCCCCATCTGCGACCAGTCACGATACGTGCTGGCCATGATGTTCGGGCCGAACTCCCAGCCTCCGCCGACCAGTTCTGCGCCGGCATCGCCTCGCGGCGCTGGTAGCGCCAGCGCCATTGCGCCTGGCCATTCTTCACTGTCGGCCGGTCACTGCCCTGCACGCCGCGGCTGTCGACGAACATCGGCAGGTTGGCCGGCGCACTCAGGGTGACCTCGGCGTCCTCGTACTCGGTGAAGACGTTGAAGGTCTCCCACAGGCCGAAATAGCCCGGGAAGTACGGCGTAGCCTGGGTGCGGCGCACCTGGTAGTACAGGCGCGTGCCCGGGGCCAGGTTCGGGAACACGATCACCCGCACCTTGCGGTCGGCATACATCGCCGCCGAAGCACTGGAGTAGCTCTCCTGCGTGTAGATACGGTCGGCCGGCACGTCGCGGCGCTGGCCGTCGGCAGTGATGGTGTAGGCACCGAGCACTTCCAGCGTTTCCATCTTCTCGCTGTAGCTCAGCCGCACCTGGCTGAACTGCTCGACGGAGGCCTTGGTCTTGAGCAGGACTTCATAGGTTTCGGTCTGCACATTGCCCGCATCGGGCCGCACCTGGTAGTCGGCGCGGTAACGGACAATGCTGAAATTATTGCTGGCTTCGGTATCGCCGCTGGTGGATGGCGGCGCCGTGGCGGGCGCGGAGGTGGCGGTTTCTGCCAGTGCCGGGCCGGCAGCCATCAGGGCTGCCAGCGCCAGCGCCAGCGCGCTTGGTACGGGGTGAAGCATGCGTCGGTTCCTTGGACGTCGTGGGGGATACGTCGGGTCTTACTTCGGCGGCGGCGGTGCCAGCACCGTGCGGTCGCCGTTGTGCTCGGGCGGGCTGACCACGCCGGCCGCTTCCATGGCCTCGATCAGTCGCGCTGCACGGTTGTAGCCGATCTTCAGCCGGCGCTGCACGCCGGAAATCGAGGCACGGCGGGTCTCGGTGACCACCCGCAGCGCTTCGTCATACAGCGGGTCGGACTCGTCGCCGGCCGCACTGGTCTCGGGCAGGCCAGTGGCGCCGACGACCACGCCGTCGCCCATCGTCTGCACTTCGTCCAGCACGCCGTCGACATAGTCGGCCGGGCCCATCGCCTTGAGGTGCTCGACCACGCGATGTACTTCGTCGTCGGACACGAACGCACCATGCACGCGCTCGGGCAGCGCGGTGCCCGGCGGCAGGTACAGCATGTCGCCGTGGCCCAGCAGGGTCTCCGCGCCAGACTGGTCGAGAATGGTGCGCGAGTCGATCTTGGAGCTGACCTGGAAGGCGATGCGGGTCGGGATGTTGGCCTTGATCAGTCCGGTGATCACATCCACCGACGGGCGCTGCGTGGCCAGGATCAGGTGGATGCCGGCCGCACGTGCCTTCTGTGCCAGGCGCGCGATCAGCTCTTCCACCTTCTTGCCGACGATCATCATCATGTCGGCGAATTCGTCGATGAAGATGACGATGAACGGCAGCGTTTCCAGCGGACGCGGTGCCTCGCCCAGCTCCGGGTTCGGCTTGAACAGCGGATCCATCAGCGGCTGGCCGGCGTCCTGGGCTTCCTTCACCTTCTTGTTGAAGCCGGCCAGGTTGCGCACACCCACCGCGCTCATCAGCTTGTAGCGGCGCTCCATCTCGGCCACGCACCAGCGCAGGCCGTTGGCGGCCTCCTTCATGTCGGTAACCACCGGCGCCAGCAGGTGCGGAATGCCCTGGTAGACGCTCAGCTCGAGCATCTTCGGGTCGATCATCAGCATCCGCAGGTCTTTCGGCGAGGCCTTGAACAGCAGGCTCAGCACCATCGCGTTGACCGCCACCGACTTGCCCGAACCGGTCGTACCGGCCACCAGCAGGTGCGGCATGCGCGCCAGGTCGGCCACGGTCGGGCGGCCGGCGATGTCCTTGCCCAGCGCCAGGGTCAGCACGCTGGCCGATTTGTCATATTCCTTCGAGCGCAGCAGCTCGGACAGGAAGATCATCTCGCGGGTGACGTTGGGAATTTCCAGGCCGATCACCGACTTGCCCGGAATGACATCGACCACGCGCACAGACTTCACCGACAGGCCGCGCGCGATATCCTTGTCCAGCGAACTGATCTGGCTGACCTTGATGCCCGGTGCCGGCTCGATCTCGAAGCGGGTGATGACCGGGCCTGGGTTGGCGCCGACCACCTGCGCATCGATGCGGAAGTCCTTCAGCTTGAACTCGATCTGCCGCGACAGCGTTTCCAGCGTTTCTTCGTCGTAGCCCTTCGGCTGTGGCTTGGGATCATCCAGCAGCGCCAGCGGCGGCAGGTCGGAACCATCGCCGTTGACGCCACGGAACATCGGAATCTGGGTATCGCGCTTGGCACGATCACTCTTCTCGATCACCGGCTCCGGGCGCGGCTCGATCTTCACCGGCTCGCGCTTGGCGCGCACCTCGGCGTCGGCCTTGCGCACTTCCTGGCGCTCCTCGCGCATCACCCGGGTCTGCTTCCACTCGCTGACTTCTTCCTTCTTGCGTTCCAGCAACGGTGCCAGCGACATCACGCCACGGCCGATCTTCTCCATCACCGTGAACCAGGACAGCCCGGTGGCCAGGGTGATCGAGGCCAGCAGCAATACCAGCACGAACAGGTTCGCCCCCAGCGCGCCGAAGCCCACCGTGAGCGAATTGCCCACCAGCTTGCCGAGGATGCCGCCGGCACTGGCGACATCGCCACTGAACAGGCGCACATGCAGGAAGCCGGTGCCGGCGATCAGGAAACCGACCAGGCCGACCAGGCGCAGCGCCGGGTCCAGATCGTTCTCGCCCTTGCTCTCGCGCTTGAGGCCGAACATGGCGATCCACGCCAGTGCGCCGAGCACCACCGGCAGCAGGAAAGCGATGTAGCCGAACAGCTGCAGCAGCACGTCGGCGATCCAGGCCCCGGCGCGGCCACCCAGGTTGTGCACTGGCGCAACCACGCTGCCGGTATGCGACCAGCCCGGATCAGTCGCTGAATAGGTGAAAAGACTGGCCGCCAGATACAGCAGGGCCGGCGCGATGGCGATCAGGCCCAGGTCGCGCCAGAGGCGCTGGCGGCGTGGATTGTCGGTCGTCGCCGCCGCGGCCGTGCGACGTGACGCCTTGCTGTCGTCGGACTTGGAGCGTTCGGGGACCTGCTTCGCCACCTTAGACCATACCTTTGGAATGCGCTGTTAGTGATTGATAATAAATGAGACGGCGTCAGTTTTCAGTTATGCGACGTCCGGCAAGGCAATCCGGGGCCCGGAACCACCGCTGGATGACGGCGTTCTGTTCATCGGCTTGAATCGCCCTCCCCCAGCCGCCACTCTATGACCAGCCTTGGATGCTGCGCAAACATCGCCAGCGCCTTGTCCCATCTACCTTTTCGCGAGTTTACATGAGCACCAGCCTGCCCTCCCGCCACCAGCGCCTCGTCATCCTCGGTTCCGGCCCGGCCGGCTGGACCGCCGCCGTCTACGCCGCCCGTGCCAACCTGAAGCCGGTCGTCATCACCGGCCTGCAGCAGGGTGGCCAGCTGATGACCACCACCGAGGTGGACAACTGGCCGGGTGACGCCCACGGCCTGATGGGCCCGGACCTGATGGCGCGCATGCAGGCCCACGCCGAGCGCTTCGAGACCGAGGTCATCTTCGACCATATCCACACCGCCGACCTGTCGCAGCGCCCGTTCAAGCTGATCGGCGACAGCCACGAGTACACCTGCGACGCGCTGATCATCGCCACTGGCGCCACCGCCAAGTACCTGGGCATCCCGACCGAAGAGACCTTCAAGGGCCGCGGCGTCTCCGCCTGCGCCACCTGTGACGGCTTCTTCTACCGCGACCAGGACGTGGTCGTGGTCGGCGGCGGCAACACCGCCGTCGAAGAGGCGCTGTACCTGTCCAACATCGCCCGCAAGGTCTACCTGGTCCACCGCCGCGACACCCTGAAGGCGGAGAAGATCATGCAGGACAAGCTGTTCAGGAAGGTCGCCGAAGGCAAGATCGAGACCGTCTGGCACCACCAGGTGGAGGAAGTGCTGGGCAACGATGCCGGCGTGACCGGCGTTCGCGTGAAGTCCACCCTGGACGGCAGCACCCGCGACATCGACGCACACGGTTTCTTCGTGGCCATCGGCCACCATCCGAACACGACCTTGTTCGACGGCCAGCTGGCGATGAACAACGGCTACCTGGAAATCCGCTCGGGCCTGGGCGGCAACGCCACCCAGACCTCGGTGGAAGGCGTGTTCGCCGCCGGCGACGTAGCCGACCAGCACTACCGCCAGGCGATCACCTCGGCCGGCTTCGGCTGCATGGCCGCACTGGACGCCGAGCGCTACCTGGACGCGCAGGGCAAGGCCAGCTGAGTCGAGCCATGCTCGACCCCGACCAAAGGCCGGCGCGAGAGCGCCGGCCTTTGTGCTTTCAGTAGTGCCAGGCCATGCCTGGCAGACCGAAGCCTGCCCTCACGCCCGTACGCACGCCTGCGAGAACTCGACCGGTGCCGTGGCAACGCCATCCGCGTCGCGCAGTACAGCACTCCAGCGCGCGACACCCGTGCCGATGCCATTACAGGCAAGATTAATCACCACCGGCTGCATCGGATCGTCAAAAGTCTGTGTCGACGAGGAGCACGCACCCGCCTCGGAACAGGTCGTCAGCGAGAGTTCCACCGACAGCGGGTATTGAGGATTCCCGGCATAGCGGACTTCGATGTCACGGGCCGATTGAACCGGCACATTGGTATCTGGGATCGGATGCAGGACCAGCGGCTCGCAGGTCTTGCCTGCTGCCCACAGGCGATAGCCCTTCTCCACCCCTTTCATCGACGCCGAGCGGAAGACGGGGTCCTGCAAGGCAGCCACATCGTCAGGATTGGAGTGGTAGGCGGTTTCGATGATCACCGAGGGCATCTTCCCAATGCGGTTCTCGCCGTGCCTGGCCGAGGTCGAACTCTCGCGAATCGGGAAATCCCGATAGCCTGGTTGCGCTCGGATGATTTCACGCATCCCACAGAGAATGCTATCCGCTAGCGCCTTGTCCTGCGGTTTGTCCTGATGATAGTAGACCTCGGTTCCACGCAGACTGGCTGAATCGCTGCCATTGGTGTGCAGGCTCAGCATCACATCCACACCCAGATGGTTTGCGTAGTTGGGGCGAGCCCGTATGTCCTCTTCCTTTTCGCGAGCAGACTCTGGGCTGTTCGGAAACTCATTCCATATGTCGGTGCGTTCGGGGAAAAGAGCCTTGAGGTGGTAGCGGGATGACATGTGCTCCCATGGCTTCCCGGACTCCGGATGGAGTTCCGTGGAGCGGCTCCGTGCCCGGTGCACCGTCAAGCCGCTACGTTGTTCCATCAATACTTGCAGTTCGTCACCAAACAGTGGACTCAGCGTGTCTTCCTGAATGCCGAGAGGCGCTGGACGCTGAAACTTCCATTCTCTGCTGGGATGCAAGCTGATGTAGCCATGGCTTGCTGATACCAAAGCTGACGTATGCGTCGATCTCGCCCGCGCCTGCGGCGGAACGGCGAGATCCTCCGGGTAGTACTCCTCAAGGGTTTTTCCGTCGAATAGGAAATCAATGTCGTTCACAATCAGTCCTGACTTTTCGGCATAGAACCTCAACGAGGACGCCATCGGAATCAGGAAGAGCTCGTCATAACCCCGATCGGGGCCAGGAAGATATCCAGGCCCAAAGCTGATCACCATTGATCTTGCCTTCGCATTGAGACGGATGCTGACGCTGACATGTCGCAGCTCACCCCTCTCCTGCAAATGACGCGTCAACTGGCTCCCAACTTCACGCTCCAACAGCGCAACCACCTCCGCGTAGGCACCCGGATCCTCAAGCACTTTTGCTGGCTGATCTCCAGAAGCCCAAACAGGTGACACAAAGAACAAGCCGCACGCGACCACGGCAGACGCAAGCTTCAATCCCTTCATTGTTGATTTCTCCATGTGGTGGGATGCGCGCCACTCATGCGGCGCCCCGCCACCCTGCCGAGCCGTGCGCCGGTGATTCCGCACCAGATGCACACGGTTGGAGAATTCAAACTTTCCTCATGCCCCCGCAGAACAAACCAACCCAGCCCCGCCAACACCATTCGTGATCCACCTGGCCTATCCTTGCCAACCATGCCCTCCCCCCGCTTCCTCGACTCCCTGCAGTCCATTCCCGCCACCGACTGGGACGCCCTGCACGACGGCCAGAATCCGTTTATCAGCCACGCCTTCCTTTCAGGCCTGGAACAGCACGGCTGCCTGCGCGAGGACTGGGGCTGGCAACCCCGGCACTTCACGCTGTGGGAGGGCGAGCGCCTGATCGGCACAATTCCGGGCTACCTGAAGACCAACTCCCACGGCGAATTCGTGTTCGATCACGCCTGGGCCAATGCCTATGCCCGCCATGGCCGCGACTACTACCCGAAGTGGCTGGGCGCGGTGCCGTACTCGCCGGTCACCGGGCCGCGCCTGCTGGCCCGTCACGATTCAGAGCGCACCACGCTGCTGTCGGCGTTGCGCGATGCACTGCCGGCACTGGCCGTGTCATCGGCCCATATCAATTTCCACACCGCAGCGGACGAGGCGCTGTTCGGCGAGGACTGGCTGCTGCGCGAGGATGTGCAGTTCCAGTGGCAGAACCCGGGTGACTGGGCGACATTCGACCAGTTCCTCGGCGCGATGAACCACAAGCACCGCAAGAACATCCGCCAGGAACGGGCCAAGGTCGCCCGCCAGGGCATCAGCTTCCGCGTGGTGCACGGCGACGACGCCAGCCGCGCCGACCTGCAGGCGATGTACCGCTTCTACCTGCAGACCTTCCTTGAGTACGGCAATGCCCCGGCGCTGACCGAGGCCTTCCTGCGCCATCTGGCCATTTCATTGGGACGCGGGCTGGTGCTGTTCCTGGCCGAGCAGGAAGGCCAGCCGATTGCCGGCGCGCTCTGCCTGCGCGGCGGTGACACGCTGTACGGTCGCTACTGGGGCGGCGCCACATTGCCCGGCCTGCATTTCGAAGCCTGCTACTACCAGGGCATCGAATACTGCCTGCGCGAAGGGCTGAGCCGTTTCGAGCCGGGCGCACAGGGCGAGCACAAACTGGCGCGCGGCTTCCTGCCAGCGCTGGTGCGCAGCCGGCACTGGGTGGCCGACGCGGATTTCTCCGAGGCGTTGCAGGAGTGGTGCCGGCAGGAGCGACGGGATGTGCGGCGCTACCAGGAGGCGCTGCAGGAGCATGGGCCGTTCCGCGCAGGGCCGTAGTGCGAGTTGGCTCGACTGGTTCAGCTGTACTGGCTGTAGTGCCCGCTGATCCTGCACTGGTCGCACCAGAACGTGTAGAGCATGCCTCCATTCATCCACTGCATTAGGGAACCATCGTCCAATGGAATGTGGGAATCAAGCTGCATGATAAAGAACATCGTGCGGCAACATTCGGGACAGGACAGATAAAATCCGCTCTGGATCCAGGATGGCAATCCGCCCACTCGGCTGTAATTCTGCAAGCCACCCACATAACTCGGCGGTTGCCAGAACCGCCCCGGAAGCTCGACCAGATCGACCTCCGCCTCCATCAGGGTGGTGGACGTTTCAGGACATGTCCGCGGATCGAATACCTGCGATTCATGGGCGTTGGGAAAGCCCTGCGAATCGTGGCGGAAATACACGGGATCTCCGTGGCACCAACCGGACTCTCCATTGTCGGGACAGTCCAGGCATATGCCGAGCGTCACCTTCGAGAGGGTGCACGGACCGATCAACGCCAGCTCCAGTTCCAGCAAGCGCTGCAACGGGGAGTTGCATATTCCACATCGCCCCTCCAGGCGACCGCCCATATGCCCCGTTGCCTGCGCATTCCCATCCTTCCAGGTGGGATGTAGACGCTGGAGGCGGCGCTCGACCCTTGTGGATTGTGCCAGCTGCAAGCGCTGATGCTTCGCACTGAAACGCAGGTGGAGACCACGCCCTCCATGCAGCGCGCGTCCGGACCCCAGCTCAAGACCAGACAATCCCTCCCTTCCAATTGCGGCCCAAGGCCCATCCCGTGAACCGGATAGGTCACGCGCGGCGTCCTGGAACTCCACGACCCCACTCATCTCCAGCGGTAATCCTGGCAAACCAGCAGCAGACGCCGACGCCCCTCTTGCCTCCTGAATCCATCTCCGGCCGACCTCAATCGGCAGTTCCCACCAGAATGGACCTTCTACTGGCTCCTGGGCCGACAGGCGAAGGACGGCATCCCAGTCATCATGAAGCAATCCGGGGACGCGATAGGCCGCCTGCGCCGCAATCCCGGTCACCAGCCAGTGGCGGCTACCGTTCTTGAACTCACTCCAGGCAAACCGGCAAACCTCTGCGGCACTGTCATCCGGCAGCAACTCAGCCGCAGCCCTAAGCATCCCGTTCCTCTCCACAGGAGCCTTCATCGCCGAGATGAGCAGTGTCGAGACGGCGGCAGGATCACGCTCATAGAGATCCAGCATCGCAACCATGGCTTTATCTGAGCCAGTCGACATTCCGGCCATCTCAAGCAGTTCTTGCACGGTGTCAGTAGTTCTCACGGTAGTCCGCACTTGAAAGATGAGCCCACAGGGTGACTGGCACTACCGTTCAGGGGAATGCAACAAATCCCAAAAAGAAGCGAAGCCGACAGGCGAGCCACGCGCTAATGCGGGGCCGGTCGCGTCAGTGGATAGTCATGGCGGCAGACATCAGCCGTCACCGCGGCGACTACAATGCCGGCATGACCCGCCAGCTGCCCTGGCGCCTGGCCGATGCGCCGGACGCGCCCTTCCCTCCGGCCGAGACCGCCCTGCGCCAGCCCGACGGCCTGCTCGCGGTGGGTGGTGACCTGCATCCAGCGCGCCTGCTCAACGCCTACGCCGGCGGCATCTTTCCATGGTTCAGCGAGGGCGAGCCGATCCTGTGGTGGTCGCCCGACCCGCGCATGGTGTTCCGCACCGATGGCGTGCACCTGTCCAGCCGCTTCCGCCGCCAGCTGCGCGGCAGCACGTGGGAGGTCACCGCCGACACCGCCTTCAGCCAGGTGATGCGCGCCTGTGCGGCGGCACCTCGGCCCGGCCAGGACGGCACCTGGATCAGCCCGGCGATGGTCGAGGCCTACAGCCAGTTGCACGACCTCGGCTTCGCCCATTCGTTCGAAGTCTGGGACCGTCAGTCGCTGGTCGGCGGCATCTACGGAGTGGCCATCGGGTCGATGTTCTTCGGCGAGAGCATGTTCAGTGGCGCCAGCGGTGGTTCCAAGATCGCGCTGGCGGCACTGGCGTCCACGATTCACGGCTGGGGCTGGGAGCTGATCGACGCCCAGGTGGAAAATCCGCACCTGCTGCGGATGGGCGCCGAACACCTGCCGCGCGCGGAATTCCTGCAGCACGTGCGCCAGGCCGTGCGCCATGACGGCCGTGAAGGCTCGTGGACACAGGCCGTCGGACGCTTGCCAGCCCGGCATTTGGCCGGCGGTTAACACAAACTTTGCAAGCTGGGCCGGTCACGCGTAAAATACCGCGCCTTAGGCCCAGCGTGGCCGTTTTCTGAACCGCACAGGACTACATGTCGAAAGACGATTCCATCGAGTTCGAGGGCACCGTCAGCGAGACGCTGCCGAACACCACTTTCCGCGTTCGTCTGGAAAATGGGCACGAAATCATCGCCCACATCTCCGGCCGCATGCGCAAGAACTACATCCGCATCCTCACCGGTGACCGGGTCAAGGTTGAAATGACCCCGTACGACCTGACCAAGGGTCGTATCACCTACCGCATGAAGTAAGCGGTCGGCGCGCTGCGCCACTTCGACAAGGCCAGCCCTGGTTGCTGGCCTTTTGTCATGCCTGCAATCCGGCCCTGCCGGAGGTCATCGTGACCGAACTCACCGTGACGTCGGTCAGCCCTGCTTGCGGCAGATTCGCATCTGCATCCGTGGCGGCATCGTGGGACCCGATCCAGTCCGGATCGCCATCCCCTGCCCCGCCATGAACATGCTCCCGCTGACCGCTCTGCTCGTCGCCCTTGCCGTGTCCGCCAGCGCAGCGCCCGTGCACGCCGCCGACACTCTTTCCACCTCCAGTGACTGCGTCCAGCTGGGCAGCGACCAGCAACTGGTGCGCGCCGGCGCCTCGCGCAACATCCTGCTGCGCAATGGCCAGGACCACTACGTCGTGCATTTCCAGGACGACTGCTCGGCGGCAGGCTACTCGCGGAAACTGAGCTTCGCTACGGACGGCCAGCAGGGCCTGCTGTGCGCTGCCGGCCGCAGCCAGCTGAACACCGATTCCAGCCGCTGCATCGTGTCGCAGATCGAACCAGTTGACGAGGCAACCTTCAAGAAGAAAGCCCGCCAGCGCAGCCGCTGACGTCGCGTACAACAAGGGCGGCCGAAGCCGCCCTTGTCATTTCAGGTCCACCGAAACCGGCCGGGGGTCAGTTCATTCCACGGTGACCGGCAGCAGGCGCTCGGGTTCGGCCTGGGTTTCGACCACCAGCTCGTCGTCGCGCACATCGATGCTCACCTTGCCGCCGTTGACCAGCTTGCCGAACAGCAGCTCGTCGGCCAGCGGACGCTTGATCTTGTCCTGGATCACGCGGGCCATCGGACGCGCACCCATCAGCGGGTCGAAGCCGTGGTGGGCCAGCCAGTCTCGGGCGGTCGGCGTGGCCGACAGGCTGACGTGCTTGTCCTGCAGCAGCATCTCCAGCTCGATCAGGAACTTGTCGACCACCCGCAGGATGTGCTCGAAGCCCAGCGCCTGGAACTGCACCACCGCGTCGAGGCGGTTGCGGAATTCCGGGGTGAAGCTGCGGCGGATGGTCTCCATCGCGTCGGTGGCGTGGTCCTGCTTGGTGAAGCCGATCGAGCGCCGCGAGGCCTGCGCCGCGCCGGCATTGGTGGTCATCACCAGCACCACGTTCTTGAAGTTGGCCTCACGACCGTTGGTATCGGTCAGCACGCCGCGGTCCATCACCTGCAACAGGATGTTGAAGATGTCCGGGTGCGCCTTCTCGATTTCGTCCAGCAGCAGCACGCAGTGCGGCGTCTTGACGATCTTCTCGGTCAGCAGGCCACCCTGGTCGAAGCCGACGTAGCCCGGAGGGGCACCGATCAGGCGGCTGATCGAATGCGGCTCCATGTACTCGGACATGTCGAAGCGGACCAGCTCGATGCCCAGCTGCAGCGCCAGCTGCTTGGTCACCTCGGTCTTGCCGACACCGGTCGGGCCGGCGAACAGGAAGTTGCCGATCGGCTTTTCCGGATTGCCCAGGCCCGAACGGGCCAGCTTGATCGCCGAGGACAGCGTCTCGATGGCCGGGTCCTGGCCGAAGATCACCATCTTCAGGTTGCGCTCCAGGTGCTGCAGCACGTCCTTGTCGGTGGCACTGACCTGCTTGGTCGGGATCCGCGCCATCTTGGCCACGATCGCCTCCACTTCCTCGACGTCGATCAGCTCCTTGCGCTGCCCTTCCGGCAGCAGGCGCTGGCGGGCACCGGCCTCGTCGATCACGTCGATGGCCTTGTCTGGCAGCAGGCGGTCGCCGATGTGCTTCACCGACAGGTCCACCGCCGCCTGCAGCGCTTCATCCGAATAGGTCACGCTGTGGTGCAGCTCGTACTTGGACTTCAGGCCCTGCAGGATCTCGTAGGTCTCGCCCACGGTAGGCTCGACGATATCGATCTTCTGGAAGCGGCGGGCCAGTGCCCGGTCCTTCTCGAAGATGCCGCGGTATTCCTGGAAAGTGGTCGAACCGATGCAGCGCAGCTCCCCGGAGGCCAGGGCCGGCTTGATCAGGTTGGACGCATCCATGGTGCCGCCCGACGCCGAGCCGGCGCCGATGATGGTGTGGATCTCGTCGATGAACAGCACTGCGTTGGGCACCTTCTTCAGCGCGGTCAACACACCCTTCAGCCGCTTCTCGAAGTCGCCGCGGTACTTGGTGCCGGCCACCAGCGCGCCCAGGTCGAGCGAGTAGATCACCGCGTCGGCCAGCACGTCGGGTACCGAGCCCTCGACGATGCGGCGGGCCAGGCCCTCGGCGATGGCGGTCTTGCCCACGCCGGCCTCGCCCACGTACAGCGGGTTGTTCTTGCGGCGGCGGCACAGGACCTGGATGGTGCGCTCGATCTCGTCGCCACGACCGACCAGGGGATCGATGCGGCCGGACCGGGCCTGTTCGTTGAGGTTGCTGGCGAATTCGGTCAGGGCATCGCCCTTCGGCTCGCCCTCCCCGCCTTCCATGCGGCCCTCGCCGTCGGAGGAGGAGGACGGCTGCTCGCCTTCCTCGCCCAGTTTGGCGATGCCGTGGGACAGGTAATTGACCACATCCAGCCGGGTCACGTCCTGCTGGTTGAGGTAGTAGACGGCGTGGGAGTCCTTTTCGCCGAAGATGGCGACCAGCACGTTGGCGCCGGTGACCTCCTTCTTGCCCGAGGACTGCACGTGGTACACGGCCCGCTGCAGCACCCGCTGGAAGCCCAGGGTCGGCTGGGTGTCACGGCCGTCATCTTCGGCCAGGCGGGACACCGAGGCCTCGATGGCCTGCTCCAGCTCCTGGCGCAGGCGTTCGGCGTCGGCACCACAGGCTTTCAGGACGGCCTGGGCGGACGGGTTGTCGAGCAGTGCCAACAGCAGGTGTTCGACCGTCATGAACTCATGCCGGGCCTCACGGGCGCGCTTGTAGCACTGGCCGATGGTGTGTTCGAGGTCTTTGCTGAACATGGATTACTCCGGCGGCAGATGGGAACAATATGCGGCCTGACTACGCGATTTCCATCACCCTAGCGGATTGCTGCGTTCAGATGGCGTTAGCACTGCAGAACGCTTGATCTTCGTTCACTCCAGAAGACCTCAACCGGCATGAGCGAACCCTACCTGAGCCGCTGGCGATTGCGGCGTGATGGCCCGGCCATCGAAACACCTCACGCCCGGCTCTGGCCGGTACTGACCGCTGCCGGCGAGCCGGCGATGCTGAAGATCAGCAGCGAAGCGGAGGAGCAGAACAGCCATCGCCTGCTGCGCTGGTGGGACGGCGATGGCGCTGCCCGCCTGCTGGCCCACGCCGGGCCGGCGATCCTGATCGAACGTGCCGGCGGCGACTCGCTGAGGCAACGCTCGATCGAGGGCGACGATGAGGCCTGCACCACGATCCTGTGCCAGGTCCTGCAACGGCTGCACCGGCCACGGAGCGCGCCGCCAGCGGAACTGGTCTGCCTGCGTACATGGTTCGCCGATCTGCTGCAGCCAAGGGCCGCGCTGCCGCCACTGCTGGAACAGTGCAGATCACTGGCGGAGGGGCTGCTGCGTGACGAACAGGAGATCCGGCCCCTGCACGGTGACCTGCACCACGACAACGTGCTGGATTTCGGCGCGCGCGGCTGGCTGGCGATCGACCCGAAGCGGCTGCTGGGCGATCGTGCGTTCGATTACACGACGCTGTTCAGCAACCCGGATCTCTGCGGCCCGGGCATCCACGTTGCGACGCGGCCCGAGCGGTTTGCCGCCCGGCTGGAACAGGTCACTGCGCTGGCCGGCCTGGAACGTACGCGCCTGCTGCGCTGGATCGCGGCCAGTGCGGGGCTGTCGGCGGTATGGTTCAGGGATGATGGCGACCCTGCCGAGGTCGACGAGGCCGTGGCACGGTTGGCGCTGGAGGCGCTGGCGGCGGGGTGATCTCGACCTGTAGCCGAGCCCATGCTCGACTGTGCTTCCGGGAATGCGGAACATCTGAACGAAAAGCAGCCGAGCGCAGGCTCGGCTCTACAGGCCTCTGCTTCGGTAGGTGCCCGCCTTGGTGGGCACACTGGGTCCGGGATCGTTGTGCCCGGACGAGAATCGCCAGCCAGTCAGGCCTTTTCCATCGTGCACAGCAGCGGATGCTGGTTCATCCGCGAGTACTCGTTGACCTGGGCAACCTTGGTCTCCGCCACTTCACGGGTGAAGACACCGCAGACGCCGCGGCCGCGGGTGTGGACGTGCAGCATCACCTGGGTGGCCTTGTCCAGGTCCATGCTGAAGAACTGCTGCAGCACATCCACCACGAAATCCATCGGGGTGTAGTCGTCGTTGAGCAGCATCACCTGGTAGAACGGCGGCGGCGCCACTTCCGGGCGCGCGGGCTCTACGGCAACGCCGTGCTCGTGCTGGGAATCGGGGGAGGACTCATGGGGCATCCATCCATTATAGGGGCTCGGGCAGGCCTGCGTCGGCCCGCCGCAGATTGGACGGCACGCACGCCCACCGTCACAATTGCATCCTCTCCCAACACTGTTTCACAGGATCTTCATGAAAAGGACCCTTCTTCCCGCCCTGCTGATCGCGCTGGCCGCTGCCGGCTCTGCCACTGCCGCAACCAGTGCCGACAAGTCCGTGGCCCGCCACCTGGACAAGCTGGGCTATACCTACGAAGTCGACGAGGATGGCGACTACCGCATGGTCTTCGACGTCGAGGGTGACCGCACCCAGATGGTCTACGTGCGCTCGGCGGTGGAGGATTTCGGCAGCCACAACATCCGTGAGATCTGGTCGCCGGCCTACAACGCCAAGACCAAGCAGTTCCCGGTGGCCGTGGCCAACCGCCTGCTGGAAGATTCGCAGGACGCCAAGATGGGCGGCTGGGTGAAGCAGGACACCACCGCCATGTTCGTGGTCAAGATCGACGCCGATGCCACCCCGGACCAGCTCAGCGACGCCATCGATGCGGCCATCCGCACCGCCGACGCGATGGAGCTGGAGCTGACCAAGAAGGACGAGTTCTGAGTTGAACGCCACGCCGGACCCGCGCTGGGCACCGCACGCCACCGTCGCCACGGTAGTGGTTGACGGCGGCCGCGTGCTGCTGGTCGAAGAGACCATTGAAGGCCGCCAGGTGCTGAACCAGCCGGCCGGCCACCTCGAGCCAGGCGAAAGCCTGGCCGAGGCAGCCCTGCGCGAGACCCGGGAGGAAACCGGCTGGACCGTGCAGCTGACCCATTTCATCGGCTGCTACCAGTGGACTGCCGGCGACGGCACCGCCTTCCTGCGCTTCTGCTACGCAGCGCGCCCGGTTTCGCACGACCCGGCCCAACCGCTGGATACCGGCATCGACCGCGCGCTGTGGCTGACCCCGGCCGAGCTGCAGGCCGCCGGCGAGCGCCAGCGCAGCCCGCTGGTCTGGCAGGTGGTGGCGGATTACCTGGGTGGCCAGCGCCATCCGCTTTCGCTGGTCCGGGAGGTCGCATGAGCACGCCGCGCGTGATGGTTGGCGTCTCGGGTGGTGTCGACTCTTCGGTCGCCGCCTGGCGCCTGGTCCAGCAGGGCGAGGCCGTGGCCGGCCTGTTCATGCAGAACTGGGCCGACGACGGCAGCGGTGACTGCCGCGCCGAGGATGACCGCCGCGATGCCGTCGCCTTATGCGGCCTGCTCGGTATCCCGTTCCACTTCCGGGACTTTTCCAGTGAGTACTGGCAGGGCGTGTTCGAGCACTTCCTGGCCGAATACGCCGCTGGCCGCACGCCGAACCCGGACGTGCTGTGCAACCGCGAGGTGAAGTTCAAGCATTTCCTGGATGCCGCCCGCGAGCTGGGCGCCGAGCGCATCGCCACCGGCCACTACGCGCGGGTGACCCAGCGTGGCCACCAGTGGTTGCTGCTGCGCGGCGCCGACCGTTCCAAGGACCAGAGCTACTTCCTGCACCAGCTGGGCCAGGAGCAGCTGGCGGCCACCCTGTTCCCGATCGGCGACCTGGAGAAGACCGACCTGCGCCGGATTGCGCGCGACGTCGGCCTGCCGACCCACGCCAAGAAGGACTCCACCGGCATCTGCTTCATCGGCGAGCGGGATTTCCGCGAGTTCCTCGGCCGCTACCTGCCGGCCAGGCCCGGCCAGATCCTCGACCCGGCCGACGGCAGCGTGATCGCCGAACATCCGGGCGTGTTCTATTTCACCCTGGGCCAGCGCGAGGGCCTGAACATCGGCGGCGTACGCGGCCGTCCGGCCGCCCCGTGGTACGTGGTCGGCAAGGATGTGACCAGCAACGTGCTGTACGTCGACCAGGACCGCGACAGCCCATGGATGCTGTCCGAGCGCCTACGATCGGAGGCGGCGCATTGGATCGCGGGCTCGCCACCCGCGCGGCGCTTCGAATGCACCGCCCAGACCCGCTACCGACAGCCCGATGAGCCGTGTACGGTCAACGTGCTGGACGATGGCAGCGTGCTGGTCACCTTCGCGCGCCCGCAGCGCGCCGTTACCCCCGGTCAATCGCTGGTGCTGTATGACGGTGATGTGTGCCTGGGTGGCGCGGTGATCGCCGCCACCGATGCGCCGCTGGAACAGCGCCTGCGCACCACCCCCTCCCCCTTTTGAGGTAATCGCTGCATGAGTTTCACTGTCGACGACCGCGTCCTGGCCCTGGCCGGCATTGCCCAGGCCCTGCAGCAGGTACGCCGCATCGCCGATACCGGCCATTCCGACGCCGCCGCCGTGCGCACCGCCGTGGACAGCGTGTTCCGTGTCGATGCGTCCTCGCCGCAGGCGGTGTTCGGTGACCGCCATGCACTGAAGGCCGGGCTGCGCCTGCTGCACAACTATTTCCGCAACCAGGGCCAGGATCCGATCCTGCCGAAGCTGGCGCTGTCGGTGCTGCAGCTGGAGCGCCGCTTCGTGCAGGATGGCGCCACCGTGAACAAGGTTGCTTCGGGCATCGAGCGTGCCCAGCGCCAGGCCACCGAACTGGGCGACAGCGGCCACCCGGATGTGCTGGCCAGCCTGGGAAGCCTGTACGCGGACACCATCAGCCACCTCAAGCCGCGTGTGATGGTGCAGGGCAACCCGCACTACCTGGGCCAGGCCGGCGTGGTGGCCGAGATCCGTGCCCTGCTGTTGGCGGCGGTGCGCTCGGCAGTGCTGTGGCGCCAGCTGGGCGGCAGCTACTGGGACTTCCTGTTCGGGCGAAAGGCGATGATCGAGGCCGTGGACCGCCTGCTGGCCTGAGGGTGTGGGGTCAGAGCCCTTTCCCATCGAAAAGGGATCCGACCCCGAGACCGCACAGGCGCCGGAAATCCGGCGCATTCAGAATGCACTTCCAGGCACATCGACGTTAAAGAGAAAGGGGGTACGGCCGATACATCCTCCGTGCACCTCCCGAGAACGTCCATGTACTCACGCATTTTCATCCGTCTGGCCGCCCCCCTGGCTCTGACCCTGCTGCTCCCCTTTGCCATCGGATTCGAATGGCCGGCCGCCCTGCGATGGGCGATCCTGACCACGATGACGCTGAGCTGGCTCGGCTTCGCGTGGTGGACCACCCGCGCCCAGGCGCATCGTTCCCCGGAACATGCCCGTGTCCTGCGTGAGCAGGACCAGCTGCTGACCGAACTGCGCAACTTCGTCGGCAACGAAATCGACGGTTCGCGTGGTGAAGTGGAACGCGCCCGCGACCTGATCCGCCAGGCGGTCTCCAGCCTGGGCGGCAGCTTCGATGCGATGAACCGCAAGTCTCGCCAGCAGAGCCAGGCGCTGTCGCGCATCGTCGACCGCGCCGGCGATGAAGGCAATGCCGGCCTCGACGTTGCCCGTTTCGCCCAGCACGCCAGCCACCGCATGGAACAGCTGGTGGAAGCGCTGGAACAGGTGAGCGGCCAGAGCAGCACCACCGTGCAGCACATCGACCAGATGGCGCAGCACCTGGATGGCATCTTCGCGCTGCTGGAAGACGTCAAGTCGATCGCCGACCAGACCAACCTGCTGGCGCTCAACGCCGCCATCGAAGCGGCCCGTGCCGGTGAGGCCGGTCGTGGCTTCGCCGTGGTCGCTGACGAAGTGCGCAACCTGTCCGAGCGCTCGACCACCTTCAACGAGCAGATCCGCAAGCTGGCGCACAGCTCCAAGGACGCCATTGCCAAGGTGCGCGAGACGGTCTCGCACATGGCCTCGCGTGACATGGACCGCTCCCGCGAAGCGCGCCAGGAAGCGGCGGCAATGCTCGACAACGTCGCGCAGATCAATGCCTCGCTCGGCGACGGCATGCGCGAAGTGTCCGAGTGCGCCCGTGCGATCGATGGCAGCGTGGCCGAAGCCGTGCGCGCCCTGCAGTTCGAAGACATCGCCACCCAGGCGCTGGGCGGCGTGCACACCCACCTGGACCGCCTGACCGCGATCAACCGCGAAGCGGTGGCCCTGCAGGAGCTGCTGCACCGCAATGGCGGCGTGTTCGACGAAGAGATCGCCAGCGCCCTGCAGCGCACCGGCAACCGCCTGCGCGAGCTGCGCAGCGAATGGGAACGCCCGCCGCACAAGCCCGTCGCCCAGCAGAGCATGGGCGCCGGCACCGTCGAGCTGTTCTGATCCTGATGTCCGCTGCCCTCGCTGGCAGCCCGCAAGGCCCCGGTTCGTCCGGGGCCTTTGCCTGTGACCCGCCGTTGGATGCACCCTGTACGCACACCATGACCCTGATCCACGCCCTGCCCGCCCTCACCGACACCGAGCGCCCGCGCAACGCGAGCGTGCGTGAGCAGCTGCAGCAGCTGGAAGATGTCGCCCGCGAAGAGATCCGCGAACTGCAGCAGCTGGCGGACGCGCGCCCGGCCCCATCGCGGGCGGACGAGGCGCTGCTGGGCCTGGCCTGGGATCTGGGGTTGGATGGGGAAGCGCTGAAGTAGATCCACGCCATGCGTGGATGGACCGTCCCGCATGGCATGATGCCCCGGTCCCGTTCATGGAAGACCGATGGCCATCGCCCTGATCGCAGTGCTCCTGATCGAGACCGTCCTTCTGATGGCCTGGGTGACCGGCTATTTCAGCTGGGGCATCGCCCTGTTCAACGAACGCATCGCGGCATCATCGGCCATGCAGGCCCGGCTCTCGCTGGGCAGCCTGGAGCGTGACCTGCCGCAGGACAAGTGGCTGCGGCTGGCCTTCCATGCGCTGCCCGATGGCAGCATGACGTTCCGCGAGAGCTTCGCGCCGAGCTTCGGCCTGCGCTACTTCCCGGTGATGCGTGGACGCATCGTGCTCAACGCACGGCGGCACGAGGTACGGGTGATCGGCCTGTGCAGCTGGTTCGTGGCGATCCTGTCGCTGCTGCTGTTGCCACTGGTGGCGATGCGTCCGACGGTGGCGCCGATGCTGCTGGTGCTGCCGCTGTTCCTGGCCAGCTATCTGGTCCAGAAGCGCCGCTATGCGGCCATTGTGGAGACGCTGCGCATGCAGTTGAAGGCGGAGTTTCCAAGGTAGATCCACGCCGTGCGTGGATGATGCCCCGCGATGCCAGCATTTCCGACTGTTTGCATGGACCGTGAACCATGCGCCCTTCATCGTGAAGGGGCCGATTGGGGTTCAGATCAAACCAGCCCGATGACCAGCGCCCTTCTCTGCCTCTCAGTTGCTTTGCAGCTTCCGGCAACCCCTGTCCCATTGACCGTGGATCCCGATTCCCTTGGGGCACTTCAGCAGGCGCTGAAGACGTTTGGAGCGTTCCAGCAGCCCTACTCCGCTCCGATCGATGCGTACGATCCTGAAGCGGGTGTGATCGATGCAGCAGTTGAAGTGTCCGCGGGGTGCGTGCAAGACGGCCCGCCAGTCATCATCCTTGACGATGATGCCGAACAGGCGCCGCGACGTTATCTGATCCTTGAAGCCCCGTGGCATGAGCTTCCAACGGGCGCCTTGTTGCTTGTCTCCGGAAGCAAGGCAAGCGCCATTCCGGGCGAGGAATCGAACCTGGAGCTTGCACGGGCCGAGAGCATGCTGACATTCCTCGACCTGCTGCCGGAAGATCCGGAGGGCCGGGACCACCCGGAGACCGTCTCGGCAGTCGTGGATACCGATACTTCTGCCCTCTTCACGACGAGCCTTCTGGATCAACTGCAAACCAGTACTCCAGGCTCGCCTGTTGCTGACACCATGCTGACGCTCTGGAAAGGCAGGTTCCCGGACGCATTGTTGGCACTGTGGCAGCGCGACGGTCTTGCGCGCTATCACGATGATCGACTGGCTTTGGTGAACCCTGCGGGGTACGAATCGGTGCTCGCCGCCCTTCTGGCGGGCAGCCCTCTATGGGGCAAAGATGATTTCCATGTCTATGCGATCTCGCCATTCGGCCAGATGCTGATCTGTGGCGGGCGAACCGGAGTCGAACTCACGCTTGAACCCCACGAAGGTTACCTATGCGCGCCTGCAACACTGACTCTTCCAGCAAGCAACATCGACCGCGACAGACGCCTGCACGACTTCCTGCTTGCATTGGATGCTGCCGAACTGGATGTTCTGGCCGAGGACGGGGAGCCAATGTTCTGGCGAGCCCGTGAGATGTTGGGGCCGCTGGGCGACGGAGAGATTTACAGCTCGAAGGAGCCGGTGTCAGAGCACGGCTGGCGGCTAGGCAGCTTGGTAAAACGCAAGGCGCTGGATGTGCTCGCAGAGCTTGCGCAGCGTCGCTGACGGCGCACACATCAACGGGCGAACCAGCGTGCACGCCGACCAAGGTCGGCAACTACCAGATGCTGGCTCTTTTAGTAGATCCACGCCATGCGGCAACCGTGCCGACCAAGGTCGGCACCTACCAGCGTCGGGTGGTCAGCGCACCAGCACCGCTTCGCTGCTGGCGTCGGTGCGCATCGGTAACGGACGCTGCTGACGCAGCCACTGCGCCAGGTCGCGCGGGCTGAGCGGGCGCGAGTACAGGTAACCCTGGATTTCGTCGCAGCCCTGGCGGCGTAGCATGTCTTCTTCCTGGTGCGTTTCCACGCCCTCGGCCACCACCTTCATGCCCAGCGCGTGGCCCAGGTGCACGATGGCCTGGGTCACTTCGGCCGTGCCGGAGTCGTGCAGCATGCCCTGCACGAAACTGCGGTCGATCTTCAGGCGACCCACCGGGAAGCGGTTGAGGTAGTTGAGGTTGGAGAAGCCGGTACCGAAGTCGTCCACCGCCAGCGGCACGCCGTGCCGTTCGAGCACGTCGAAGCAGTGGCGCAGGATGTCGGTGTCACGGATCAGCGCCGATTCGGTCAGCTCCAGCTCCAGCCGCTGCGGCGGCCAGCCGTGGGCATGGCAGATGTCGATCACACGTTCGGCGAAGCCACGGTCGCGCAGCTGCACCGCCGACACGTTGACCGCGATGCGGTCGAAATGCAGTCCTGCCCGGTCCCAGGCCGTTGCCTGGCGGCAGGCTTCGTTCAGAACCCAGTCGCCGATGCGCACGATCTCGCCGCATTTCTCGGCGATGGGAATGAACTCGGCCGGGCTGCAATAGCCGATGCCGGGGCGATGCCAGCGCAGCAGTGCTTCGATTGCCGGCGGCTCGCCCTGGTGGGCATGCAGCAGCGGCTGATAGGCCAGGCTGAACTCCTCGCGCTCGATCGCACCGTGCAGCGCGTGCTCAAGCTCCAGCCTGCGCTGGATGCGTGCCAGGGCATCCTGGCTGTAGTACTGGTAGGTGTTGCGTCCGGCTTCCTTGGCCGCGTACATCGCGGCGTCGGCAGCGCGCAGCAGTGAATCGAAATCGGTCTGCGCATCGCCCAGCATCGCGATGCCGACGCTGGCGCCGACCTTCAACGTGGTCTCGCCACGGCGCAGCGGCTCGGCCAGCGAGGCGATCAACTTGCGCGCCACGTGGCCGGCGTCTTCCGGCTCGGCCAGGTCGCGCAGCACCACAATGAACTCGTCGCCACTGAAGCGGCCGAACAGGTCGTTGTTGCGCAGGTTCTGGTGCAGGCGCGTCGCGGCAGCCTTCAGCAGCGCATCACCCGTGGCGTGGCCGAAGCTGTCGTTGATGGTCTTGAAGCCGTCCAGGTCGATGAAAAGCATCGCCAACGAGGTGCCGCGATCACGCGCCTCCTCGATGGCCTCGGCAGTCTGTTCGCCGAGCAGCACGCGATTGGGCAGGCCGGTCAACAGATCGTAGTGGGCCAGCAGTTCGATGCGCTCGTTGGCCTCGCGCTCGCGGGTGATGTCACGGAACAGGACGACGAAGCGCGGCGGCAGTCCGTCACGACGATCCAGCTCGATCAGCACCTGCACCCAGACACGCAGGCCGGACTGGCGGTAGAAGCACAGGTCCAGCTGCTCGGGCAGGCCGCCGTTGGCGATGCGGGCCAGCGCCGCCTCGAACGCATCGCGCGAGTCTTCGGTGTACAGCGCCATCGCCTGGTCGAGGGTGATCGGTTCCTTGCGCAGGCCGTGGATGCGGTAGCACTCCTCGGTCCATTGCATGCTCCGGGTCTGCACCTCGATCTCGCAGCCACCAATGCGGCCCAGCGCGGAAACCCGGTTCAGCAGTTCGGTGCGCCAGCGAATCAACGCGTCGGTCTGGTGCTGTTCGGTGATGTTCTGCACCTGACCGAGCAGGCGCTTGGGCTGCCCGTCCATGTCCAGCAGCGGCTGCATCCACAGCCGCAGGTGCTGTGATGGCTCATGGCCACGGGTCAGCTCCAGCTCGAGATTGGCGGCACGACCATCGCGCCACAGGCGCCGCCATGCCGCACGCAACGCGCCACGCGAGCGCGGATGCAGCTGCTTCAGCCAGCGCCGCTGGCCGGGCACGGCGCCGTGCTCCAGCGCCAGCAGCGAGCGCAGTTCCGGCGACCACCAGAAGTGCCCGCTGTTGGGGTCGAACGACCAGCTGCCCATGCTGGCGATGCGCTGGGCCTCGCTCAGGTGCAGCTGCTGTTCCTGCAGCAGCGATTCGAGCTGCTTCTGCTGCTCGATATCGGTATGCGTGCCGACCATGCGCAGCGGCTGGCCATCGGCGGTGCGCGCGACCACGCGGCCACGATCGAGCACCCAACGCCACTGGCCATCGGCCTGGCGGAAGCGGAACTGTGCGCTGTACTGCTCGCTGCGCCCGCGCAGGTGCTCGTCGAGCGCGGCACGCACCTGGTCGATGTCCTCGCTGTGCACGCGCGACAGCAGTTCGGTGGCCGTCTCGTCGCCCAGCGCCGGCGTGCGCGCCACCCGGTCACTGGGGATGTCCCAGTCCCACAGGCTATGGCCGGCGCTGTCCAGTGCCAGTTCCCAGCGCCCACCCCCATCGACCGGCACCGGCTCGGGAATGCTCAGGGTGAACGCCAGCAGGTTGCCGGCACCGTCATGCACGGCGCGCAGGTGGCCGTCGTAGTGGCCGCGCGGGCCGCCTGGCAGCGTGCAGGGCACGATGCCGCCATCAGCGGCCATCAGGCGTAGATCTTCCAGCATTGGCGCATAGGCGGCCACGGTGGCCGGCAGGCCATGCTCGCGCGCGGCCGGATTGGCCGCAAGCGGGCGCCCGGTACGGTCGACGATGACCAGCGCCGACGCAAGCGGGTGCTGCAGCAGGCTGGCGATGATCCCTTGGTCCACGCGATCTTGCTCCGGATGACTCGCCCGTCAGCGGGGCACGCAGTGGTTAACGGCGCCTGCGGCGGATAATTGAGTGGTGACGGCACGCTGCGGGGTAAGATGACCGGCGCCCCTTTCACCCACCCCGTCCATGCCCGCAGAACCGACCGGCAACGCCCCAGTTCCCGACCCGCGGATGGCGCAGGCACTGAGCCGTGACCGGCGGCGGGTGGTGTTGAGCTACCTGGTGATGGCGCTGGCCTGGATGATCTCCACCGACAGCGTGGTGCAGGCGCTGGTGCCCGATCCGCAGAAGGCGGCCCTGTGGCAGGGCCTGAAGGGCTCGTTCTTCGCCTTGGCCAGCGCGGGCCTGCTGTACCTGCTGCTGCGCCCGCTGGCCGAGCATGTGCTGCATACCCACGCCCGCCAGCAGGCCTCGGAGCTGCGCCTGCGGCAGATGTTCGAGGGCAACCCCGGCCCGATCCTCGTCTATGACCTGGACACATTGGCGATCCTCGATGCCAACCCAGCCGCCTGCACCGCTTTCGGCTGGGAGCGCGATGAGCTGCTGGAACAGACCATCGACGCCTTGTGGCCACCCGGCCAGGGCCAGGCGCTGCAGGCCAAGCTGGAGGCGATCCGCGAGGCGCCCGAAGAGCTGTGCATCCTGCGCGCGCAGCTGCAGCTGCGCGATGGCGCGCTGCGGCACATGGAACTGCGCTCCAACGCGATCAGCTACGACGGCCACAATGCGCGCCTGCTGATCGCCATCGACCGCACCGCCGAGGATCTGGCCCAGCTGCGTCGCGACCAGGCGCTGGCACGGGTGGAAGAAGCCCACGAACTGGCCCGCATCGGCGCCTGGGAGCTGGACCCGTCCACCGGGCTGGGCCGCTATTCCAACCAGGTCTATCGCCTGCTCGGCCGCCGCCCGCCCGAAGCCCGCCGCTGGCACCGCTTCGACGAACTGCTGGTGCCGGCCGACCCGGCCACCGCTACCCAGACCGAGCAGCTGCTGGCCGAGCTGTGCTCCGGCGAGCCGGTACAGGTGGACGTGCTGCTACCGCTGCTGTCGATGGATGGGCGCGCGCTGATGGTGCACCTGCGCGCCGCCAGTGGTCTTGATGAAGCTGGCCGCAACCGCGTGCTGGGCACGCTGCAGGACGTGACCGAACGCGAGCAGTCGCGGCGCCTGCTGCGCGAGCGCGAGGAGCAGTTCCGCGAGCTGGTGCGGGTACTGCCCGACGGCGTGGTGATCCTCTCCGACGAGCATGTGCTGTACGCCAACGCCTGGGCCGCCGGCCTGTTCGGCTACGGCAGCCATACCCTGCTGGGCGAGCCCTTGTCGGCGCTGGTCGCTGCCGCAGACCTGCCGCGGGTGCGCAGCCAGCTGCGTGCCGGCCAGCCACATCTGGGACCGGGCCACAGCAGCGTGGTGGCCATGCAGCGCGGCGACGGCCGCAGCTTCCATGCCGGCCTGGCGGTGGGCGACGTGCGCTACGGTGGCCGCGACTGCAAGCTGCTGATCGTGCGCGACCTCAGTGATTCCGAACGCATCCGCAGCGCGCTGGAAACCAGCAACCGCGAACTGCAGGCGATGGCCGGGCGGCTGTTCTCGCTGCAGGAAGACGAGCGTCGTGCGATTTCGCGCGACCTGCACGATGACATCGGCCAGGCCATCACCGCGATCAAGCTGTCGGCGCACGCGGCGCTGGAAGAGGACGATCCGCACCGGCGTGGGCAGGATCTGGCGCAGATCGTCAGCCTGGCCGACACCACCGTGGCCAAACTGCGCGACATCTCCACCCTGCTGCGCCCCCCGCAGCTGGATGCACTGGGCCTGGAGGCAGCGCTCAGCTGGCAGGCGCGGGTTCTGTTCCGCTCCTCGCCGGTGGAGCTGCTGGCCGAGATCGAGCCGTTGCCGCATCGCCCCGACAACAGCATCGAACAGGCCTGCTTCCGCATCGCACAGGAAAGCCTGACCAATGCGCTGCGCCATTCGCGCGCCAGCCAGGTCCTGCTGCAGCTGCGCGATGTCGGCCAGCGCGGCCTGCACCTGCAGATCCGCGATGACGGCGAGGGCTTCGATCCGGACGGCCCGCGCGGCCTGGGCCTGATCGTGATGCGCGAGCGCGCACAGAGCGTCGGTGGCCACGTGCGGATTGAATCCGCGCATGGCGAAGGCACCCTGGTCGATGTCCACCTCCCCTACCAGGCGGCCAGCAGGGCTGCCGTCGATTCACCGGAATACTGAGCCTATGTGGAATCCCAACCTGCCCCCGGTCAGCATCGATGATGCCCCCGACCGCCTTGGCGCCGGCAACCCCGAGCTGCAGGCGATGGTTGCCGAGGCGGCCTCCGGCGGCATCGCGCTGATGCTGATGCACGTGGACATCGACCATTTCGCATCGGTCAACGAAAACATGAGTGCCGAAGTGGGCGACCAGGCGCTGGTGCTGGTGGCACAGCGCCTGCAGTCTTACCTGCGCGGGCGCGGCAAGCTGTGGCGGCATGGCAGCGACGAGTTCCTGATCGCGGTGCCGCGCACCGCCGATCTGCCGTTGCCGGAGGATTTCGCCGAGGAGATCCGCCAGCAGATGGAGCTGCCACTGTCGGTGCTGCCGTACACGTTGTTCATGACCGGCAAGCTGGGCGTGAGCCTGTGCCCGGAACATGCCAGCAGCACCTCGCGCCTGCTCGACCATGCCGAGGATGCGCTGTACCAAGCCGCCCGCGAAGGCGGCAATGCCGTGCGCATCCATGCGGTGGACACCCCGCCGAGTGCGCACAGCGAGAGCATCATCGCGCGCCAGATCGTCGATGCCATTCCCAATGGCGAGCTGAAGCTGCGCTACCAGCCACTGGTAAGCGCGCGCGACGGCCACGTGGTGGGCATGGAAGCGCTGCTGCGTTGGCAGTCGCCGACCCTGGGCATGCTGGTGCCGGAGCGCTTCATGCGCACCGCCGAACGCCTGGGCATCATCGTGCAGATCGGCACCTGGGTGCTGGAAGGCGCCTTGAAGCAGGCGCGGCTGTGGCGCGACCAGGGCTTTGATGACTTCACCATCGCAGTGAACGTGTCCACCCTGCAGCTGCTGCGGCCGAACTTCTTCGCCGAAGTGATGTCACTGCTGCAGGCGGCGGGCGTACCGGCGCACATGCTGACGCTGGAGATCAACGAGAGTGCGCTGACCAACAACGTCAATTTCGTCCACGAAACGCTGGCCAACCTGCGCAACGAAGGCATCAGCCTGAGCCTGGACAACTTCGGTACCGGCGACTCCAGCCTCAGCGCGCTGGTGCGCTACCCGGTGGACAAGCTGAAGATCGACCGCAGTTTCATCAAGAGCGCGCCGGCCGGCAATCGTGAAGCGGCCATCGCCCGCGCGATCATCGCCATGGGCCACCAGCTGGGCATGACCGTGATCGCCAACGGCGTGGAATCGCAGGCGCAGCTGGGCTTCCTGCGCCGCAACGACTGCGACGTGTTCCAGGGCTACCTGTTCGGCGAACCGATGTCGGCCGATGCCGCCGGCATGACCCTGCGCCGCCGCTACCTGCGCCCGGAAGCCTTCGCCGAGACGCGCCCGGACCGGACGCTGCTGCTGCTGGATGACGAGGAGAACGTGCTGCGCTCGCTGGTGCGCCTGTTCCGCCGCGACGGCTACCGCATCCTGGCTGCCGGCAACGTGCGTGATGCGTTCGACCTGCTGGCGATCAACGACGTGCAGGTGATCCTGTCCGACCAGCGCATGAGCGACATGAGCGGCACCGAGTTCCTGGGCCGGGTGAAGATGCTGTACCCGGATACGATCCGCCTGGTGCTGTCGGGCTACACCGATCTGAACACGGTGACCGATGCGATCAACCGCGGCGCGATCTATCGCTTCCTGACCAAGCCGTGGAACGACGACGAGCTGCGCAAGCACATCCACCAGGCGTTCCGCACGTACGAGGAACAGCGCCGCAGCAATGCCGGCCCGGTGCCGGTGGAAAGCGGGGATGGCGGCGAGGATCGCCCATTGCGGTAACCATCCCCTCTCGTAGAGCCGCCCGCTGGCCGGCTGCTCTGGATATCGGTTTCAATGAGGTTGCCGGCCAGCGGCCGGCACTACCAGAAGCGGTCAGCGCGGCTGCTTGACCGGCAGCACCACGCGGAAGCGGGAGCCCACGCCGGGCGTGCTGTCCAGGTCGATGCGGCCGTGGTGCTTGTTGATGATGCTGTAGGAGATCGACAGGCCCAGGCCGGTGCCACTGCCCACCGGCTTGGTGGTGAAGAACGGATCGAAGATGCGCTGGCGCAGTTCCGGCGAGATGCCACCGCCGGTATCTTCGAACTCAACCCAAACGTGATCGCCATCAACGCCGGTACGCACCGTGATCGTGCCGCGCTCGGCGATGGCATGGCCGGCGTTGAGCAGCAGGTTCATGTAGACCTGGTTCAACTCCGATGGCAGGCACTCCACCAGGGGCAACTGGCCGAACTCGCGCACCAGGGTGACTTTGTACTTGAGTTCGTTCCAGATGATATTGATGGTCGATTCCAGGCCCGCGTGCAGGTCGACCAGCTTCCACGACTCGTCGCGGCCGGAATACGAAAAATCCTTCAGGTCGCGCACGATGCGGGTGACCCGCTCGATGCCTTCGCGCGATTCCGCCATCAGCTGCGGCAGGTCGCGGCTGATGAAATCGATATCCAGGCGGTCACGGATATCATCGATTTCCGGGATCAGCGCTTTCGGGTCCGGCGCACGCAGGGCGCGCTCATAGGCTTCGATCACGGTGAACAGGCTGCGCAGGTATTCCTGCAGGCTGCCCAGGTTGGAGTGCACGTAACCGATCGGGTTGTTGATCTCGTGCGCGACGCCGGCGGCCAGCTGGCCGATCGACGCCATCTTCTCCGACTGCAGCAGCTTTTCCTGGGTGCCATTGAGGCGCAGGTAGGCCTGGCGCAATTCGGCATGGCGCTGCTGCAGCTCGCGTTCGTAGTCTTCCTGCCCTTCGATGTGGCGGAACAGGGCGAGGAAATGCCCCTGGCCGACCGGACCATGGTGGTACAGATGGGCGATGACCACGCCCTCGCCCAGCGGCAGGCTGCCATTCCAGTGACCATGCTGGCGAGCCTGTTCCAGCGCATCGGGCGGCAGCAGTTCGCGCAGGCGCTGCGGCGGCGGCAACCCGCCGTCCTCGCCACTGGCCAGCAGGTTCTGTGCGGCCGGATTGGCCAGGGCCACCCGCCCGTCATCGGTGAACAGCAGCAGGCCTTCGCGCAGGCGCTCAAGCAGGGCCTGCAGCACCGGCTGCGGCGGAAGGGGGGCGGTAACCAGGGCGTTGGCAGCGGACACGGCGACTCGGGACGTTCGAACAGGCGCCCAATATACGCGGTCATGCACCGGGCTTCAGCCCGCCGGGAGGGGTTATGCGACCGCCGTCGCCTCAGGCGACGGCGAGGGGCCGGCCGATGCTGACCGTGTGCGACTGGCCCTTGGCATCGTAGGCAGAGGCGTCTTCGGTGCGGCCGAGCTGGCGCAGCGCCCAGTTCACCTCGCGGCGGCGGCGCGACAGCAGTACGCCGTTGGCCCGGTTGCGCTCGGCCAGTTCCTGCAGCTGTTCGCCCTCGCCCACCGGCGGCGCGCCTTCCAGCGCACGCAACGCTTCCAGCTTGGCGCCGGTAGCCCGGATCAGGGCGTGCACGTCGTGCTCGACCAGGGCCTGGCGTTCAACGTCCAGGGCCTGGGCGAGACGCTGCAGCGGCTCGCTCATCGCCGCAGTCATCCGTGCAGCTGCTGGTCCAGATCGAGCATGCGCGATGCGATCGCGTCCGGATTGATCTTGTAGGTGCCGTTCTGCAGCGACTCGCGCACAGCGGCCACGCGCTGGGCGTCGATCGCCGGCGCGGTGGTCAGCTCGCGCTCGATGGCCTGCAGATTGGTGGCCTCGCCGGTCAGGCGCAGGCTGTCGGCCGCCTCGACCGGGCGCGCCGCCGCATCGGTGCTGACACCGGGCTTGTTGGCCGGGGTCGTCACGCTGCGCAGTGCCTGGGGGACCTGCAGGTTGCCGTCGATTTTCTGGCTCATGGGGTGTCCTGGAGTTGCCGTTCACAAGGGATAACGGCCGCAGGGCCGTGATCTTTAGGGATATTTTGCGGTAATTCAACGCGCCACGATTACGTCACCTGCGGCATCGACCGTGCCTTGCACGATCCGCCGCGAGGACAGGTTCTCGACCGAGACCCGTTCGTTCTCACCGGCATCACCCATCGCACGGCCGGCAATGCGGACCTCGACCGAGCCGCGACGCGACACCAGGGCCACATTGTCTCCTCGCTTGATGAGACGCTGCACCACCAGATCGTTGTTCGACAGCAGGGCCCCGGCCTGCAGCGGACGGCGGGCGACGCGGCCGATCGCTGCATTGGGATCGGACAGCACCGCGCCGGCAATCCGGGCAGCGTCACGCTGGGCAGTGGTGATATCGGCGGCAGTGAGGGTTTCTCCAGTGCCGATTCCGCGGTTGAGCACCAGTACGGTCTGGTTGCGCCGCACCTTTACCGGCACGAACAGGCGCCAGCCGCCCGCATCCGGACAGCTGACCTCCACCGTGGTGTTGGCGGTGGGTTGCACCTGCAACGCGCTGCCACATTTCGGCAGGCGCAGCGCATCGGCCACCTGGGCCTCGCCCTCGCTGCCCGCCGGCAGCGTCGACAAGGCCGCCGCGCGGATGCTCGCCACCGGCTGCCAGTCGGCGGCAGCCGCCCACGGCGAGGCCAGTGCCAGCGCGATGGCGAATAGAGATGTGACCCGGCGCATGGCGCCTCCTTCAATCGGCAAGAGCTGGCCCAGGTGCGTGCAAGGCGTGTGCCAGAGGGGCAGAGCTGCCTCGGTCGAACAGGGCGCGACACCACAATTGCGGTGTGCAGCGCGCAGGTGGCAGAGCACCCTCAAGTTTGGCGCCCAACGCGCCGATACAGCAGCCATGTCCCATGACCTGCTCAACCGGATCGACCAGCGGACCCGCCTGGCCGGCCACAACCGCTTGGCGCTGCTGCTGTTCCGTCTCGGCGGACGTCAGCTTTTTGGCGTCAATGTCTTCAAGGTGCAGGAAGTCCTGCGGCGCCCGGAGCTGTTCCAGGTGCCCGGCCTGCCCAGCCAGTTCGCCGGCGTGGCCGACGTGCGCGGCCGCTCGGTGCCGGTGCTGGACCTGGGCCTGGCGATCGGCCACCCCGAACGTGAGCCCGATGCCGATACCTCGCCGGGTTACCTGGTCGTCACCGAATTCAACCGCTCGATCCAGGGGTTCCTGGTCAGCGGCGTCGAACGCATCGTCAACATCGCGGTGGAAGACATCCACCCGCCGCCGGAGCTTGGCGCCGAGTCGAGCTACCTGACCGCGGTAACCCGCTTCCAGGGTGAGCTGATCCAGGTGATCGACGTTGAAAGCGTGCTGGCCGATATCGCCCAGGTCCGCGGTGACGCCGTACTCGATCCGGCGATGGCGATGCCCGCCGATGGCCCCCAGCTGCAGGTGCTGGTGGTGGACGACTCGCGCGTGGCCCGCCAGCAGATCCGCAGCGTGCTGGATCAGCTGGGCGTGGGTGCCACCCTGCTTTCCGATGGCAAGCAGGCTCTCGACCACCTGTTGCAGATCCACGCCTCGGGCGAGAACCCGGCCGAACGCTATGCCATGGTCATCTCCGACATCGAGATGCCGGCCATGGACGGGTACACGCTGACGACGGAAATCCGGCGCCACCCGGGCCTGGCCGGCCTCTACGTGCTGCTGCACACCTCGCTGTCGGGTGTCTTCAACAACGCCATGGTCGAGCGTGTCGGCGCCAACGCCTTCGTCGCCAAGTACTCGCCGCACGAGCTGGCTGACTTCGTGCTGGACCGCCTGCGCAAGGTGGCGATGGCGGCCTGACGGCCACTGATCCGGTAGTGCCGGCCGCTGGCCGGCAACCCCAGATCCATCGGGGAGCCGGCCAGCGGCCGGCACTACCCTCTCGAACTTGGCACACCCCTTGCAGCTTCCCGGGCAACGTTCCCGTGGGAGTGCACCGTGCGCAACCTGATTACCGACTACCTGGGCGTCCACGCCCAGGCCATGCCGTTGCGCGAACAGCGGATGAAGCTGATCGCCAGCAACCTCGGCAATGCCGACACGCCCGGCTACAAGGCCCAGGACCTGGACTTCGATGCCGCCCTGCGCCATGCCCAGGGGCAGGATGCCAACGGCCTGATGGCCACCACCCATGAGCAGCACTACGAAATCAGTAGTGGCCTGAACCCGTTCCAGATCGCGCGCGAGGGCGTGCAGCCCAGCCTGGACGGCAACACCGTCGATCCCGATGCCGAGCGTGCCGCCTATGGCCGAGCCGCGCTCGAGTACCGCGCCTCGCTCAGCTTCGTCGAGAGCAAGGTGCGTTCCATGCTGACCGCGATCACGGGGCAATAAGCCATGAGCAACCTGCCGATCTTCGATATCGCCGGTTCCGCGCTGCAGGCGCAGTCGGTGCGCATGAGCACCATCGCCTCCAATCTCTCCAACGCCGACACCGTGGCCGGGTCTGCCGACGCCGTGTACAAGCCGCTGGAGCCGATCTTCCAGGCCGTCACCAGCAAGAACGATCCCAACATCACCTCGGTGAAGGTGAAGGAGATCACCCAGAGCGAGGCGGCGCCGATCAAGCGCTACGAGCCGGGCCACCCGCTGGCAGACGCCGATGGCTACATCTACCAGCCCGACGTCGATCCGGTGGCGCAGATGGTCAACCTGATCTCGACCTCGCGCAATTACCAGGCCGGCGTGGAGATGTTGACCACCGCCAAGGAACTGGCCCTGGCCACCTTGACCATGGGCCGCTGAGGCCCGCAGCACCGGATACCGCCATGACCACCGCCGTCAACAACCAGACCAGCCAGGACGTCTATTCCGCGCTGGGCCTGAACGCCCCCAACAGCAACGCCACGAAAAAGAAGAACACGCTCGATCAGGCCGACTTCCTGCGCCTGATGACCGAGCAGCTGCAGCACCAGGATCCGCTGAAGCCGATGGACAACACGCAGATGGTCGCGCAGATGGCGCAGATGTCCACCGTGCAGGGCATCACCGATCTGAACAAGACGGTGAAGGGCTTCCAGGAATCGATGGCCAGCGACCAGGTGCTGCGTGGCGCGGCGCTGGTCGGCCACCAGGTGCTGGTGCCATCGGAAAAGCTGGTGCTGGAGAAGGAAGGCAGCGTCGAGGGCACGGTGGCCGCGCCGTCGGCCGGCATCATCACCGTGGATATCACCGATGCCACCGGCGCCAAGGTCACCTCGCTGAGCGTGGAAGCCAAGGCAGCAGGCGAAACCGCCTTCCAGTGGGACGGCAAGGACGCCAACGGCAAGCGCATGGAGCCGGGCAAGTATTCCATCGTTGCCAACCATGTCGATACCGCCGGCAAGAGCACCAAGCTGTCCACCTATGTGCAGGCGCCGGTGGAAAGCGTGACCGTCGGATCCGACGGCCTGTACCTGAACCTCAAGGGCCTGGGCACGGCCCCGATCGACTACGTGCTCCGCGTCAGCTGAGCCGCACATCCCGCATCAACCAGGAGCATCCCATGGGCTTCAATGTCTCGCTGTCCGGCATCAATGCCGCCAACACCGACCTGAGCGTCACCGCCAACAACGTCGCCAACGTCAACACCACCGGCTTCAAGCAGTCGCGCGCCGAGTTCGCCGATCTGTTCGCCTCCACCAGCTATGGCCTGTCGAAGAACCAGACCGGCTCGGGCGTGCGCGTCTCCAACGTCGCCCAGCAGTTCATCCAGGGCCACAACGAGCAGACCGGGCGCAGCCTGGACATGGCCATTTCCGGTGAGGGCTTCTTCACCATGAACATGAACGGTTCGCGTGTGTATTCGCGTGCCGGCAACTTCCAGACCGATTCGGCCGGCTACGTGGTCAATCCGCAGGGCGCGCGCCTGCAGGTGTTCGCGCCGAATGCCGATGGCACCAACTTCGACGCCGGCCGCCTGGTCGACCTGCAGCTGTTGACCACCGACAGCCCGCCGAAGCAGACCAGCGAAGTGAAGGTGGGCTTCACCCTGCCGGCCAACGCCAAGCAGCCGACCGTGGCCACGTTCGACCCGACCGACTCCAACAGCTACAACCACTCCAGCGGCGGCATCACCGTGTACGACTCGCTGGGCGTGAGCCATATCCAGGTCTCGTACTTCGTGAAGGGCGCCAACCCCAACGAATGGACCGTGCACAACTATGTCGATGGCCAGCCCGCCGGCACCCCGACCGCGGTCACCTTCGACAACAGCGGCAAGCTGACCGCCCCGGCCAACGGCAAGGTTGGCCTCGGCACCTTCACCCCGACCACGGGCGCTGGCCAGCTGAACATGACGCTGGACATCAGCGGTTCGACCCAGTACGGCGAGAAGTTCGCCCTGCGCAACACCCAGCAGGACGGCTATGCCGCCGGCAAGCTCAACGAGATCACTGTGTCCGAGTCGGGCGTGGTCTATGCGCGCTACTCCAACGGCGACGACAAGCCGCTGGGCCAGGTCGCACTGACCACCTTCAACAACACCCAGGGACTGGAATCGAAGGGCAACAACCTGTGGGTGGAGACCTTCGAGTCAGGCACGCCGCGCACCGGAATGCCGGACACCTCCAATCTCGGCAAGATCCAGGCCGGCTCGCTGGAAGCGTCCACCGTCGATCTCACCGAGCAGCTGGTCAACATGATCACAGCGCAGCGCAACTTCCAGGCCAACGCGCAGATGATCACCACGCAGGACCAGATCACCCAGACCGTCATCAACATCCGTTGATGAGCTGCTGACCTTGTCACGGAACTCCCCGCATGGATAAAGCCCTTTACGTGGCGATGACCGGTGCCCGCGCCTCCCTGCAGGCGCAGGGAACGCTCAGCCACAACCTCGCCAACTCGGACACTCCTGGCTTCAAGGAAGCGCTGGCCAACACCGAAGCCTTCCCGATCAAGGGTCCGGGCTTTGCCTCGCGGGTGGATGCGCTGCACGTCGACGCCGGCTTCAACCGCCGGCCCGGCGCGCAGCACATCACCGGCAAACCGCTGGACCTTGCACTGCAGAGCGGCACCTGGCTGGCGGTGCAGGCGAGCGATGGTAGCGAAGCGTATACGCGGGGCGCAGCCCTGTCGGTGACGCCGAACGGCCAGCTGGTGACCTCCAGCGGCCGTCCGGTACTGGATGACAACAACAACCCGATCGCCATTCCGCCCTACCAGGCGATGGAGATCGGCGCCGACGGCACGATCTCGATCATCCCGCAGGGCGAAGGCCCGCAGACGATGGCGCAGATCGGCCGGATCAAGGTGGTGCAAGCGCCGGACGAGCGCCTCGAGCGCGGCCTGGATGGCCTGTTCCGCAACACCGACCCGCGCCAGCCGTTCGCACCGGCACAGGGCACCGCCGTGCACAGCGGGCAACTGGAGGGCAGCAACGTCGATGCCGCCGGTGCGCTGGTGCAGATGATCCAGCTGCAACGCCAGTACGAAATGCAGGTTCAGGTGATCAAGCACGGCGACGACAACGCGCGCAGCGCCAACAGCCTGCTCCGCCTGGGCAGCTGACGGATTTCCGGCGCCGCCCGGGCGCGGCGCTGGCACACCGCTTGCACACCCGCTACCAAGGGCCGCATTGCGCGGCCGGCTTCACCCAGACAGGACTCCGAAGATGAACCAGGCATTGTGGATCGCGAAAACCGGACTGGATGCGCAGCAGATGCGCATGTCGGTGGTTTCCAACAACCTCGCCAACACCAACACCACCGGCTTCAAGCAGGACCGCGCCAGCTTCGAGGACCTGCTGTACCAGCAGGTGCGCCAGCCGGGCGGCTCTTCGTCGGCGCAGACGCAGCTGCCGACCGGCCTGCAGCTGGGTACCGGCGTGCGCGTGGTCGCCACCGCCAAGAACTTCGAGCAGGGTGGACAGCAGCAGACCGGCCGCGCACTGGACGTGATGGTCAACGGACGCGGCTTCTTCGAAGTGCAGATGCCCGACGGCAGCTCGGCCTACACCCGTGATGGCTCGTTCAAGATCAACCAGGACAGCGAGCTGGTCACCAACAGCGGCTACCCGGTGCAGCCGGGCATCCAGATTCCCGAGGGCGCGCAGTCGGTCACCATCGGCAGCGACGGCACCATCAGCGTAAAGATGGCCGACAACGCCGCGTCGGTGGAAGTCGGTGCGCTGACCCTGACCGACTTCGTCAATCCGGCCGGCCTCCAGGCGCGCGGCGAGAACCTGTTCCTGGAAACCACGGCCTCGGGCCCGGCCCAGAACGGCAATCCCGGCCTGAACGGTCTCGGCACCGTGGTGCAGGGTGCGCTGGAAGGCAGCAACGTCAATGTGGTGGAAGAGCTGGTGTCGATGATCGAAACCCAGCGCGCCTACGAAATGAATGCCAAGGCGATCTCCACCACCGACTCGATGCTCGGCTATCTCAACAACAAGATCTGACCGGCCCAACCGGGAAACCGCCATGTCGCCCATTTCCAACCTCGCCCGTACTGCCCTCGCCTGCACCGTGGTCGCCCTGCTCGGTGGCTGCGTGATCGCGGGCGACGTGCGCCCCTATCCGGCGATGGCACCGATCCAGCCGATCATGCCGCCGCAGGCCGCGCCCACCGCCGGTGCGATCTACGCCGCTGGCCCGACCCTGCAGCTGTATTCGGACCGCCGCGCACGCGATGTCGGCGACCTGCTGACGATCACCCTGCTGGAAAACACCACCGCGCAGACCAGCGCCAACACAGCCACCAACAAGGAATCCAACCTGAGCCTGGGCACGCCGTCCATCCTTGGTGCGCCGGTCACCCTGGGCGGCAAGGACATCCTCAGTGCCACCGCCAAGGGCGCGCGTGACTTCACCGGCAAGGGCAACAGCGCGCAGAGCAACCGCCTGCAGGGCAGCGTCACGGTCACGGTGATCCAGCGCCTGCCCAACGGCAACCTGGTGGTGCAGGGGCAGAAGAACCTGCGGCTGAACCAGGGCGATGAACTGGTGCAGGTGCAGGGCATCGTGCGCCCGGGCGACATCAGCCAGGACAACACCATCCCTTCCAGCCGCGTGGCCGAGGCCCGCATCGTTTACGGCGGCCGCGGCCCGGTCGCGCAGTCCAACGCGATGGGCTGGCTGAGCCGCTTCTTCAATTCCGGCCTGACGCCGTTCTGAGTATGGCCATGAACTTCTCCTTCTCTCCTTCCTGGCAGCGACGCGTGGCGTTGATCGCGTCGCTGATGCTGCTGATCGTGGCCGCCCCGGCCAGCGCCGAGCGCATCAAAGACCTCGCCCAGGTCGGCGGCGTGCGCGGCAATGCGCTGGTGGGCTATGGCCTGGTGGTCGGCCTGGATGGCAGCGGCGACCGTACCAGCCAGGCGCCCTTTACCGTGCAGAGCCTGAAAAACCTGCTTGGCGAGCTGGGCGTGAACGTGCCGCCGAACGTCAATCCGCAGCTGAAGAACGTGGCCGCCGTGGCGATCCACGCCGAACTGCCGCCGTTCGCCAAGCCGGGCCAGCCGATCGACATCACGGTGTCTTCGATCGGCAACGCGGTGTCGCTGCGCGGCGGCTCGTTGCTGATGGCCCCGCTGCGCGGCGCCGATGGCCAGATCTATGCCATCGCCCAGGGCAATCTGATCGTGGGTGGCTTTGGCGCGCAGGGCAAGGACGGCTCCCGTGTCTCGGTGAACGTGCCCAGCGTCGGCCGTATTCCCAACGGCGCCACCGTGGAGCGTGCCCTGCCCGATCCGCTGGCCAACGGCGGCGACATCACCCTGAACCTGCACAACAATGATTTCACCACGGTCTCGCGCATGGTCGCCGCGCTCAACAACGCGTTCGGCGAAGGTGCGGCACGCGCGATCGATGGCGTGACCGTCGCCGTCACCGCGCCGACCGATCCGGGCGCACGCATCGGCCTGCTGGCGCGCATCGAGAACCTTGAACTGACCCCCGGCAGCGCCCCGGCCAAGGTGGTGGTCAATTCGCGCACCGGCACCGTGGTCATCGGCCAGCAGGTGCGGGTCGGCCCTGCGGCGATTTCGCATGGTTCGCTGACGGTGACGATCCAGGAGAACACCAACGTCAGCCAACCCAATGCGCTGTCGGGCGGCCGTACCGTGGCCAGCCCGCAATCCACCATCACCGCCACCAACGACGGCAGCCGCATGTTCAAGTTCAGCGGCGGCACCACCCTGGACGAGATCGTGCATGCGGTGAACGCCGTGGGTGCGGCACCGGGCGACCTGATCGCGATCCTGGAAGCCCTGAAGCAGGCCGGCGCGCTGAGTGCCGAGCTCGAGGTGATCTGACATGCGCATCAATCCCGCATTCGACCTGCACCCGGCGCAGCAGAACGATCCGGCGAAGATCGACAAGGTCGCTCGCCAGCTGGAAGGCCAGTTCGCACAGATGCTGGTCAAGAGCATGCGCGATGCCAGCTTCGGCGACTCGCTGTTTCCCGGCGAGAACAAGATGTTCCGCGACATGTACGACCAGAAGATTGCCGAGGCGATGACCCGCGGCAAGGGCCTGGGCCTGTCCGGCATGATCACCCGCCAGCTGTCCGGCCAGGCCGCCGAAGGTCCGGCACTGGATACCCGCGTGGATCCGGCCAAGGCCAGCCGCGCTTACCAGCTCAACGCGCCGGCCAGGCCGGCACCGTCGCTGCCCCTGGAAGATGGCAGCCAGGCCGTGCGCATGCTGCAGCAGATGGCCGCAGGCGCGCAGCACGGTGCGCAGGCCGCGCTGGCACCGATGGAGCAGGCACTGGACCTGATCGCCGGCCGTGAGAGCAGCGGCCTGCACCGCTCGCTGGGCACCGAGGATCCGTACATCGGCAGCCTGCAGGGCGAGGACTGGGCCGCCAACAGCGACCAGTGGACGGCGACGGCCAGCAATCGCGGCACGGCCGTGAGCCCGGCCGATGCCCTGGCCACGCGCACGGCCGTCGCCCAGCTCGGCGAGCATACCCCGGAGGGCTTCGTCGCCAGTATCTGGCAGCACGCACAGAGCGCGGCCAGGGAACTGGGCGTGGATGCCCGCGCCCTGGTCGCGCAGGCCGCGCTGGAGACCGGCTGGGGCAAGCGCCACATCAAGCATGCCGATGGCAGCACCTCGCACAACCTGTTCGGCATCAAGGCCACTGGCTGGAACGGCCAGCGCGCCACGGCCGGCACCCATGAATATGTCGATGGCGTGCGCCGCAACGAAACCGCCAGCTTCCGCGCCTACGGTTCAGCGGCCGAGAGCTTTGCCGACTACGTGCGCCTGCTGAAGACCAGCCCGCGCTACCAGCAGGCCCTGCAGGCCGGCACCGACGTGCAGGGCTTCGCCCGTGGCCTCCAGCGCGCCGGTTACGCCACCGATCCGCGCTACGCCGCCAAGATCGCTGCGATCGCCGGCGGCCCGACCATCGAGCGCGCCGTAGCCGCCGTGGCCGACGCCGGCTCGCGCCTTGGCCAGACCTTCGCCAGCACCGCGACCGCGGCGCTGGGTATCACCCGTCGTTGAGGAACACCATGTCCAGCGTACTTTCCACCGGTACCGGTGCCCTGCTCGCCTTCCAGCGAGCGTTGGCGACCACCAGCCACAACGTGGCCAACCTCAATACACCCGGCTACAGCCGGCAGAAGGTCAACTTCGCCACCGCCGATCCACAGAACTATGGCTACGGCACGGTCGGCAACGGCACCCGCATCACCGACATCCGTCGCACGGCCGACCAGCTGGCGATCTCGCGCCTGCTCGACAGCAGCGGTGAGCTGGCGCGCCTGAAGCAGCTTTCGGGCATGGCCGACCGGGTCAACGCGCTGTTCTCCGATGCTGCCACCAACGTGGCCGGCGTCTGGTCGAACTTCTTCGACTCGGTCAGTGGCCTGTCGTCCAACGCGGCCGGCACCGCCGACCGCCAGAACATGCTCGACGGTGGCAAGGCGCTGGCCAACCGCTTCGTGCAGCTCAACACGCACCTGAACAATCTCAACAGCGAGGTCAACAACGGCCTGCTGGCCGGTGCGACCGAGGTCAACCGCCTTGCGCAGGAGATCGCGCAGATCAACGGTGCCATCGGCACCAACATCGCCTCGGCTGCACCGGACCTGCTCGACCGCCGCGACCAGCTGATCACCCAGCTGATCGGCTACACCGGTGGCACCGCGGTGATCCAGGACGGCGGCATCATGAATGTCTACACTGCCGGCGGCAACGCGCTGGTGGTGGGCACCACGGCGACCAAGGTCACCACCGTGGCCGATCCGTACCAGCCCGAGCGCCTGCAGTTGGCACTGGAGACCCAGGGCAACACCATCCGTCTCGACCCGAAAGCGGTCGGTGGCCAGATCGGGGGCCTGCTGGAATTCCGCGACACCGTGCTGACGCCTGCGCAGGCCGAACTGGGCAAGCTGGCGGTGGGCCTGGCCGAGAGCTTCAACCAGGTCCACCACCAGGGTGTGGATCTGTATGGCCAGATGGGCGGGGACTTCTTCGACATCGGCAGCCCGCGCGTGACCGGCAACAACAGCAATACCGGAACCGCCAGCCTCAGCGCCACCTATGGCGACCTGGGCAAACTGGACGCGCAGAACGTGGTGCTGCAGTTCGATGGCACCACCTGGAAGGCCAGCCGCGCCGACACCGGCGCCAGCATTCCCCTGACCGGTACCGGCACCGCCGCCGATCCGCTGGTGATCAACGGCGTGAACCTGGTCGTCGGCGGCACCCCGGCGGCCAATGACCGCTTCCTGCTGCAGCCCACCGCCGGCGTGGCCGGCAGCCTGGAGATGGCCATCACCGATCCGTCGCGCATTGCCGCGGCCGCCGCAGTCAAGGGCGCAGCCGCCACCGCCAACACCGGTACCGGCAAGCTGAGCGGCGTCACCGTCACCGATTCGGCCAACGCGAACCTGCGCAATCCGTCGGCGATCGTGTTCACCTCGGCGACCACCTACACCATCGACGGTGGCCCGCCTCAGACCTATACGCCTGGCCAGACCATCAGTGCCAACGGCTGGAGCTTCGTACTGGACGGTGCGCCGAAGGTGGGCGATACCTTCAACATCACCCCGACCCCGGCCGGTTCGTCGGACAACAGCAACGCCTCCAGGTTGGCCAAGGTGGAAAGCACGAAGGCCTTCAACGCCGGAACGGTGACACTGAACGGTGCACTGGGTGGCCTGACCACCCAGGTCGGCGCCGCCGCCCGCTCGGCCGAGTACTCGCTCGATGCGCAGCTGGTGATCAATGACAAGGCACAGGAAGCCCGCGACGAGGTCTCCGGCGTGAACCTGGACGAAGAGGCCGCCGACATGCTGCGCCTGCAGCAGGCCTACCAGGCCGCCTCGCAGCTGATCTCCACCGCCGACAGCATGTTCCAGACCATCCTGGGAGCCGTCCGCCGATGAGCAGCCGCATCTCCACCAGCATGATGTTCAACCAGTCGGTGTCGCTGATGATGGCCAAGCAGGCCAAGCTCAGCCACCTGGAGCAGCAGATTGCTACTGGCAGCAAGATCGTCAGCGCCAAAGACGATCCGGTTGCCGCCGGCACTGCAGTCGGCCTTGACCGCAGCCTGGCCGCACTGGACCGCATGAAGCTCAACGCCGGCAATGTGCAGAACCGCCTGGGCGTGCAGGAAAACACCCTGGCGCAGGTCAACGACCTGATGGCGCGCGTCAACGATCTGACCATCCAGGCGAGCAATCCGGCACTGAGCGCGGCGGACAAGAAGACGCTGATCACCGAGGTCAACCAGATCCGCGATGGCCTGCTGTCGCTGGCCAACGCCGACGATGGTACCGGCCGCTACGTGTTCGGTGGCACCAACGACGGTGACCCGCCGTTTGCCAAGATCAACGGCAAAGTCGTCTATCGCGGCGACCAGACCCAGCGCCAGGTTGAAGTCGGCCCCGATACCTATGTGCGCGACGCCCTGCCCGGCAGCGAGATCTTCATGCGCATCCCCACCGGCGACGGCTTCGTTGACGGCAGCGCCGCGGCCAGCAACACCGGCAACGGCGTGCTGACCAACATCACCCGCGACGGCAGCGACAGCTGGAACGGCCAGGGCTTCAGCGTGCGCTTCACTACCGGCACCCAGTACGAGGTGGTGGATGGTGCGGGCAACGTGACCGGCACCGGCACCTACAAGGCTGGCGACGACCTGGAAGTGAACGGTGTGCGCCTGCGCATCACCGGCGCACCCGCAGCGGGCGACAGCTTCAGCGTACAGGCCGCCAGCAGCCGCGACATCTTCGCCACCATGGACAACCTGGTCGCCGCGCTGGGTGCCGACACCGGTACCACCGCGCAGATGACTGCACAGCAGAATCAGCTGCAGAGCGCACTGCGCGACGTGGCGCGCGCCTCGGAGCGGATGATCGATTCGCGCGCTGCCGGTGGTGCGCAGTTGAAGGCGCTGGACAACGCGGCGGAGATGCGCGAGGCCAATGGCGTGACCCTGAAGACCACGCTGTCGCAAATGCGCGACCTGGATTACGCCGATGCACTGAGCCAGTACCAGCTGCAGAGCACCGCACTGCAGGCGGCGCAGACGATCTTCTCGCAGATGCAGTCGATGTCGCTGTTCAACAAGCTGCGCTGACGCCTCTCCTGCGTCACCCCTGAAAGGCCGCGATGCCCTGCATCGCGGCCTTTTTCGTTTGCGCCTGCCCGCCACCACGCGGCCCTCTGGCCATCTCCGGCCGATTCTCCGTGATTGCCCATCAAGCCGGGTCGCACCCCGCCGATACCTTCATCAGCGCTGGTCAGGCCCTGCCCGATCGCCCCTCCCGGGGTCGCTTCCATCCTGGCAACAGGGCTGAAAACCCCGGGAAAACAGCTTCAGGCAACGAATTCCGGCTTCAGCGGAATTCACGGCTAAAGGTTGTTGACAAAGCGCCGTTATTCATTTGGCAACGGCGAAGCACACAGCCACACAAAAAAACAGGCGGCGCTTCGTTTCATTCACCAACGGGTTCCATATAAGAGGAGACGACCCCATGGCACAGGTAATCAACACCAATACGATGTCGCTCAACGCTCAGCGCAACCTGAGCACCAGCGGCAGCTCGCTCGCCACCACCATCCAGCGCCTCTCGTCCGGCCTGCGCATCAACAGCGCGAAGGACGACGCGGCCGGCCTGGCCATCAGCGAGCGCTTCACCACCCAGATCCGTGGTCTGGACGTGGCCATCCGCAACGCCAACGACGGCATCTCACTGGCCCAGGTCGCCGAAGGTTCGCTGAACGAAGTCGGCAACAACCTGCAGCGCATCCGCGAACTGGGCGTGCAGGCCTCCAACGCCACCAACTCGGCCAGCGACCGCAAGGCCCTGCAGGCTGAAGTGACCCAGCTGGTCTCGGAAATCGATCGTGTGGCCAAGCAGGCCGACTTCAACGGCACCAAGCTGCTGGACGGCAGCTTCACCAGCCAGCTGTTCCAGGTGGGCGCCAACGCCGGCCAGGCCATCGCCATCAACAGCGTGGTCAACGCCAAGGCCGATTCGCTGGGGGCTGCCACCTTCGCCAACGGCTACACCGGTACTGCGCTGGCGGTGGACAAGGCCACGGCCGACACCACCTACTCCGGCCTGCAGGTCTCGGTCACCCCGCCGGGCGGCACCGCCACCACGGTCACCATCAGCGACTTCACCGTGAAGGCCGGCGAGTCGATCACCTCGGCCACCGCTGCGGCGATCAACAACAAGCTGGGTGAAACCGGCGTGGTGGCCTCGGTCAATGCCGGCGTCATCAGCCTGGCTTCGGTCAAGGATGGCCAGACTTTCGCCCTGGGCGTCAGCGCAGCAACCCCGCCGGCCGGCGTCACCGCCGCGACCATCGCCGGCCTGGGCCTGACCGAGACCAGCACCAACGGCGGCACCCTGACCGGTGCAGCAGCCAGCTTCGTCAAGGACCTGAACGTCACCACCGCCGAAGGCGCACAGAAGGCGATGTCGATCGTCGACAAGGCCCTGGAATCGGTCAACAGCGTCCGCGCCGACCTCGGCGCGATCCAGAACCGCTTCACCTCGGTGGTCGCCAACCTGCAGACCTCCTCGGAGAACCTGTCCGCATCGCGCAGCCGCATCCGCGATACCGACTTCGCCAAGGAAACCGCCGAACTGACCCGCACCCAGATCCTGCAGCAGGCCGGTACGGCCATGCTGGCCCAGGCCAACCAGGTACCGCAGAACGTGCTCAGCCTGTTGCAGCGCTGACATGAGCCGCCCCCGGGGCACGTCGGGGGCGTCTGACCCAACTCACGTGCAACCGCTCAAGGACCTCTCCTCATGGCACAAGTCATCAACACCAATACGATGTCGTTGAATGCTCAGCGTAACCTGAGCACCAGCGGCAGCTCGCTGGCTACCACCATCCAGCGCCTGTCCTCCGGTTCGCGCATCAACAGCGCCAAGGACGACGCCGCCGGCCTGGCGATCTCCGAGCGCTTCGGCACGCAGATCCGCGGTACCGACGTCGCCATCCGCAACGCCAACGACGGCATCTCGCTGGCCCAGGTCGCCGAAGGTTCGCTGACCGAAATCGGCAACAACCTGCAGCGCGTCCGTGAGCTGTCGGTGCAGGCCGCCAACGCCACCAATTCGGCCAGCGACCGCAAGGCGCTGCAGGCCGAAGTGACCCAGCTGGTCTCGGAAATCGACCGCGTCGCCAAGCAGTCGGACTTCAACGGCACCAAGCTGCTGGACGGCTCGTTCTCCAGCCAGCTGTTCCAGGTCGGTGCCAACGCCGGCCAGGCCATCGCCATCGACAAGACCATCGATGCCAAGGCCAACGCCCTGGGCGGCGCCAAGTTCGACACCAACTCGCTGGCCCTGGCCGACCCGGGCACCAACGCCGACCTCAAGGTCACTGGCCTGCAGATCAATGGCGTCACCATCGCCGACGTCGATGTCAAGCAGGGTGCCGACGCCGCTGCTACCGGCAAGGCCTCCCGCGAGGCGCTGGTGACTGCCATCAACGCCAAGATCGGTGAGACCGGTGTCTACGCCGAAGTGAACGGCACCGCTGGCGTCACCCTGACCTCGGTCAAGGACAGCGTCAACGCCGATGGCTCGTTCAAGGCCATCACCGCTTCGGTGGGCACCTGGACCGGCGCTACCGCACCGACCTTCACCGCCACGCTGGCGACCGCCGCACCGGCGTCCAAGTTCGCCAGCGACCTGGACGTCAGCACGGTCAAGGGCGCACAGCAGGCGATGGAAGTGGTCGACAAGGCCCTGAGTGCGATCAACAGCACTCGTGCCGACCTGGGCGCCGTGCAGAACCGCTTCACCTCGGTGGTGGCCAACCTGCAGACCTCGTCGGAGAACCTGTCGGCTTCGCGTAGCCGCATCAAGGACACCGACTTCGCCAAGGAAACCGCAGAGCTGACCCGCACCCAGATCCTGCAGCAGGCCGGTACGGCCATGCTGGCCCAGGCCAACCAGGTGCCGCAGGGCGTGCTCAGCCTGCTGCGCTGATCCGCTCGCTGATCGACCTCCGGGCGCCGCATGACGCGGCGCCCGGATCCTGAAACACGTTCCACCTTCGCCAAAGGAAAAGCACCATGGCACAAGTCATCAACACCAACACCATGTCCCTGAATGCTCAGCGCAACCTGAGCACCAGCGGCAGCTCGCTGGCCACCACCATCCAGCGCCTGTCCTCCGGTTCGCGCATCAACAGCGCCAAGGACGACGCCGCCGGCCTGGCGATCTCCGAGCGCTTCGGCACGCAGATCCGCGGTACCGACGTCGCCATCCGCAACGCCAACGACGGCATCTCGCTGGCCCAGGTCGCCGAAGGTTCGCTGACCGAAATCGGCAACAACCTGCAGCGCGTCCGCGAGCTGTCGGTGCAGGCCGCCAACGCCACCAACTCGGCCAGCGACCGCAAGGCCCTGCAGGCCGAAGTGACCCAGCTGGTCTCGGAAATCGACCGCGTCGCCAAGCAGTCCGACTTCAACGGCACCAAGCTGCTGGACGGCTCGTTCTCCAGCCAGCTGTTCCAGGTCGGTGCCAACGCCGGCCAGGCCATCGCCATCGACAAGACCATCGACGCCAAGGCCAACGCCCTGGGCGGTGCCCAGTTCGCCACGGCCACTGCTGCCGTCACCGGTGCCGACAACGTTGATACCGCTGTTGCCGCGTTCACCATCACCGACAGCAAGGGCACCGTCGTCAACTTCGACGCGATGACCGTGAAGAGCGTCGGCGACGCGGCCGCCAACACCGCGGCAGCCGGCAAGGCCGTCGCAACCGCGATCAATGCCAAGATCGGCGAGACCGGCGTCTATGCCGAAGCCGACGCGGCCGGCGCGCTCACCCTGACCTCGGTCAAGGACAGCGTCAACAATGCCGGTGCTTTCACGGCCTTCAGCAGCACCATCGCTGGGTTCACCGCAGGTGCCGCGCCGACCGCCAAGTTCGCCGACAAGATCGACGTGTCCACCGTGAAGGGTGCACAGCAGGCGATGGAAGTGGTCGACAAGGCCCTGGGTGCGATCAACAGCACCCGCGCCGACCTCGGTGCGATCCAGAACCGCTTCACCTCGGTGGTGGCCAACCTGCAGACCTCGTCGGAAAACCTGTCGGCTTCGCGCAGCCGCATCAAGGACACCGACTTTGCCAAGGAAACCGCAGAGCTGACCCGCACCCAGATCCTGCAGCAGGCCGGTACGGCCATGCTGGCCCAGGCCAACCAGGTGCCGCAGGGCGTGCTCAGCCTGCTGCGCTGATCCACGGCAAGAAGGCGCCGCTACCGTCGGGTCGAACCGACGGTAGCGGCAACCGGGAAGCCACGATGCACGAAGGCACGGGCCATGCCCGGCCCGGGATCAGTCCCGAACCGGCTTGGCATCGCCCGCTCCTGCGGACCTCTCTTTCAGCGCTGTACCTTTGACTGTACGTACCGGGCGGCTTCGTCTCCCCCCGATTGTCAGTAGCCTGATCCCTCCCCTGCATTGGGGGAGGGCTTTTTGCAGACTCCCGGCAGCCCGCGGTGAACCCACCCGCATCCTGCCCCAGCTCTCCTGCAACCCGCGTGCCAGAACCTGCGCCAGGCGATTGGCACGGCACGTGCATCAACGAAGTCCTCAAGACCCAGCGGCGCAGGCCGCTATTTTCGTTGACGACGGGCCAGCGCACGACGGCCGGGCCCGGATACCAGGAGAAACGACGTGGCAGACTTTGGATACGGTGGCATTGGCTCGGGACTGGATATTTCCAGCATCGTCAACCAGCTGGTCGCAGCTGACCGCAAGCCCGCCGACAATGCGCTGAACCTGCAGCAGTCCAAGGCCAAGATGCAATTGTCGTCGATCGGCACCATCACCTCGGCCTTCGACAAGCTGAAGACGGCGCTGACCGCACTGAAGGCCACCACGGCGTTCGACACGCGCACGGTGACCGCCAGCAAAGGCGGCGACAAGGGCACCGACGAGATCCTGACGGCGTCGGTCGCGCTGTATGACGTTGGCACCACCAAGGCTGCGGCCTCCAACGGCACGCACGTGGTCAATGTCACCTCGCTGGCCACCGCGCACAAACTGATCGCCGATACCTCGGTACCCAAGACCGACACGTTTGCTGCCGGAACCTTGACGCTGACCGTTGGCGTGGGCGACAAGGCCAAGACCATGAACGTGGAGGTGGAGGACGGCGACACGCTGACCACCATCCGCAACAAGATCGATGCGGCCGGCCGCAAGGAAGGCGTGCAGGCCACCCTGATCAGCTCCGGCGACGACCAGTACCTGTCGATCGCCCAGGAGAAGACCGGTGCCGCCAACGCGATCAAGCTCGAGTACGCAGGCAGCGACGCCAAGCTGGGGGGGCTGGTCAACAGCCTCAAGCAGAACACCGCCGCCGCCGACGCCGAGCTGACCATCGATGGTGTGAAGGTCGTCAGCGCCAGCAATACCGTGGCCGATGCGGTTCCGGGCCTGACCCTGAACCTGAAGATGCCGGGCACCAGCACGGTGACCATCAGCACGGATACTGCGGCAGCCACCAAGGTGATGCAGGAGTTCGTCACCGCCTACAACGCTGCACTGGCGGCGATCAACACCGAAACCAAGTACGACGCCAAGACCAAGGAAGCCTCCACGCTGACCGGCGACGCGCAGATGCGCGGCGCCACCAGCCAGCTGCGCTCGGTGATGTCGAGCGTGCTCAAGGACCTGGCCGGTGACAAGCTCGATGCCAAGGCGATCGGCCTGGATACCCGCGGCTATCCCAACGCCGACGGCACACTGATCCTGGACACCACCAAGTTCGCCGCCGCCCTGGCCAGCCAGCCGGAGAAGATGCGCCAGGCGATCACCGGTGATACCGGCGGCGCCGGCAAGCTGTACACGCTGGTCGACGGCTATGTCAGCACCACGGTCGGCAAGGAAGGCGCGTTCGTCGCGCGGACCAAGGGACTGAACACCACGCTGGACAACATCGACAAGCGCCGCAAGGATCTCGACACGCGGATGAAGAGCGTGGAAGAGCGCTACAAGAAGCAGTTCATCGCGCTGGACAGCCTGATGGGCAAGTTGCAGCAGAGCAACACGGCGCTGCAGCAGCAGCTGGCACAGTTGAACCGCTGACGATGCGTGCGTGGCACTCAAGTTTGCCGCGCAATGCACCGATAACGGACGCAACAGCAATCATCGCCGCGCCGCCGGCACCGATCCCCACGATCGCCCGACGGCACCCCGCGCAAGGAGAATCACGAATGTACGGTTCCAGCCGTCAATATGCCGAGCAGTACCGCCAGGTGGGAGTGACCAGTGCGGTCGCCGATGCCGATCCGCACAAGCTGGTGGCGATGCTGCTGGCCGGCGCGCTGGAGCGCGTGCGTCGCGCCCTGGCCAGCCTCGAGCGCGGCGACCAGGCCGGCAAGGGCAAGGCGATCGGCGAAGTCTGCGCGATCGTCGGCCACCTCAACGGCTCGCTGGACCATGAGGCCGGCGGCGAGATCGCCGGCAACCTGTCGGCCCTGTACGATTACGTGCTGCAGCGCCTGACCGAAGCCAACCTGCACAACGACCGCGCCGCGCTGGATGAATCGCTGCAGCTGCTGGGCGAGATCGACAGCGCCTGGAACGCGATCCCGCACGAACAGCGCCGCCCGGCCGCGGTGGCGCCATGAGCCTGCCCGAACTGCACGCGCAGCTGGATGCCTTCGAGAAGGCACTGGGCGATGATGCCCTGGACCAGGCCGACAGTCTGCTCGACGGGCACGACAGCACCCTGCATGCCCTGCTCAGCCAGCCGCTGACCGCTGCGGACCACGGGCCGCTGAGCGCCCTGTTCGAGCGCCAGCAGAGCCTTCTGGGCCTGCTGCGCCAGCGCCGCGATGCAGCGGCCGCACTGATGAATGACGGCCAGCGCTCTCTTCGCGCCGCCCATGCCTACCTGCAGGCAGAATCGCTGGCATGACCCAGCTGCCGACCACGTCGCTGCACCATCCTGCCGAAAGCGAGCTGTTCGACGAAACGCTCAGCTGCGAGCTGGCCCTGCCGGCCGAGTTCCAGGCGGGCAGCGCGGCCGGACGCACCAGCGGTGCCGAAGGCCTGCTGCGCAGCCTGGCACTGGTCGAAGACAGCCGTGTTGAAGAGCACGACGAACGCAACGAGGCCACCCTGCAGCTGCAACGCCTTGAAGCCAAGCTGGACCTGGCGATGGTGCTGCTCGGCCGCTTGGTGCGCCAGCAGGGCCTGGATCTGCCCCTGCGCCCGGTGCGCTGGTCGCGCCGTGGCATCCGCCTGCAGCTGGGCCCGCGCAGTGGTGCCAGCCCCGGACAGGCCGGCGTGGTGCGCCTGCAGCCCAGCGACTGGTTGCCCGACCACATCGACCTGCCGGTGGAAGTGATCGCCGAGGCAGCCGACGGCAGCGGCGGCCACTTCCTGTGGCTGCGCTTCCAGCGCCTGGGCGACGGCCTGGAAATGGCCATGGAACGGCACCTGTTCCGACTGCACCGCCGCCAGGTGGCCGAGGCGCGCCGGGCGCGCTGAAAGCTGCCACCATCACGCTTGACGGGCAAGCCTTGGCGCGCCCGTTCAGCTAAGTTAAGGTGGACTCCCCTACACGGATCTATTGCGTGCCTGTGCGAGTTCTCATCGTCGACGATCACACCCTCGTCCGCGCCGGCCTGGCGCGGCTGCTGCAGGGGTTTGCCGACGTGCAGCTCGTCGCCGAGGCCAGCAACGCCGAACAGGCGCTGCAGCTGGCCCTGCAGTACGCGCCGGATGTGGTGCTGATGGATCTCTCGTTGCCGGGCCGCACCGGCCTGGAAGCGCTCAGCGACATCCGCCTGCGCGCCCCGGGCACCCGGGTGGTGATGATGACCATGCACGACGATGCCGCGCATGTGCGCGATGCCCTGGATCGTGGCGCGGTCGGGTTCGTGGTGAAGGATGCAGCACCGCAGGAGCTGGAACTGGCGCTGCGCGCCGCGCATGCCGGCCAGGTGTTCCTGAGTCCCCAGATCTCGGCCAAGATGCTGGCCCCCATGCTGGGCCGCGAGAAGCCTACCGGCATTGCCGCGCTGTCGCCGCGTCAGCGCGAGATCCTGCGCCGCATCGGCAAGGGCGAAAGCAACAAGGAAATCGCCGCGGACCTGGGCATCAGCGTGAAGACGGTGGAAACCCATCGCGCACGCATGATGGAGTCGTTGGGCTGCCGCCGCGCCAATGACCTGTTGCTGCTGGCCGCACGCCACCAGCACGAGCTGGAGTGATTGCCTGCGAATGGGGTCAGATCCCTTTCCGCAGGAAAGGGATCTGACCCCTGCCCGGCACTGCACCGGCGACGGATTCCCGTCACCCTGACACGCCCCGACAGGAACCCGTACACGGCACAGCCCGGTCAACCCGGCAACCACACCGAAAATCAGCAGCTTAGGCGCGATCATCGTCAACATTCCGCGCCGATGTAGGGAATACCCCTACATCCTGTCGGGACAACCACGAATCCCCTCAGGAACCCCCCGATTCCGCCCACGCCGGATCAAAAGCAAGATGCGTTCCACAAGGCGCCGGGGAGCGGCGCCGGGGAACCACGATGAAGGCTGCACTCTCGACCCAGCTGGGCCAACAACTTCACCTCACCCCGCAGCTGCTGCAGTCGATACGGCTGTTGCAGCTTGATGGCCTGCACCTGGAACAGGAAATCCAGCGCCTGCTGGACTCCAACCCGCTGCTGGAGATCGAAGAGGCCGAAGCGCCTGCCGCTGATGCCACCGAGGTCAGCGCCACCACGCTGGAAACCGCCGCTTTCGACGAGCTGCCGGAGTCTTCGATGTGGGACGTGGCCGGCGCCAGCTGGCAGGACGGCGACGACGACCGCATGGCGCGCATTGCCGCCGGTGAGTCGACCGACCCTCAGCTGCGCGTGCTGCAGCGCCTGGCGCTGGACATGGACGACAGCGAACTGGCGGTGGCCGCGTTCTGGCTCGACCACTGCGACGAGGCCGGCTACCTGCAGGCGCCACTGGCGCAGCTGCAGCTGCTGGCCAGCGCCCAGTTCGACATCGCCGCCGAAGGCGTCGAGGCCATCCGCCAGCAGCTGCTGCACGGTGAACCGGCTGGCATGGCTGCGCAGGACCTGCGCGAAGGCCTGCAGGCACAACTGCGCAGCCTGCACGGCGTGGTCCCCGCGCGTCACCTGGCCGCCCGCATCCTCGATGGCGCGCTCGAGGCACTGGCCGCGCACGACTACCCCGCCCTCGCCCGCCAGCACGACGCCGAGATCGACGACGTGCGCGAGGCGGTGCGCCTGATCCTCTCGCTGCAGCCGCGCCCCGGCGACAGCCTGCTGCCCGAACACAACGCCGTGGTAGTGCCGGACGTCGTCGCCTGGCACGCCGATGGGCAATGGAAGGTGGCACTGAACCCGGCCACCAGCCGCCGCGTTTCGATCAACAGCCAGTACGAACAGGTGCTGGCCGAAACCAGCGACGCCGCCCCGGCGCTGCGCGAGATGCTGCAGGAGGCGCGCTGGTTCAGCCGTGGCCTGTCGATGCGCTACGACACCCTGCTGCGTACGGCGCGGGTGATCGTCGAGCGCCAGGCCGCCTTCCTGGTGCGGGGCGAAGAGGCCATGGCGCCGTTGACCCTGAAGGAAGTGGCCGAGGAAATCGGCATGCATGAGTCCACCGTCTCGCGCATCACCACCGGCAAGTTCCTGCAGACCCCGCGCGGCACCTTCGAGCTGAAGCACTTCTTCGCCGTGCGCCTGGAGGGCGCCAGCGTCTCCGGCCAGGCGGTGAAGGCCATGGTCCGCCGCCTGATCGACGCCGAACCGGCCGGTCGCCCGCTGGCCGACGAGGCCATTGCCGGCCTGCTGTCGCGCCAGGGGGTGAACATTGCCCGCCGAACCGTCGCAAAATACCGAGAACAACTGGATATCGCCCCGGCCCGCGAACGGCGCCGGCTCAGCGCCAGGCAACCGCAGCTGGCCCGGGTGGGCTGAAAAGGATGTTGGACATGAACAAGCTCACGGTCCTGCTGGTCGATGACCACGAGGGCTTCATCAACGCGGCGATGCGCCATTTCCGCAAGATCGACTGGCTGCAGATCGTCGGCAGCGCCGGCAACGGCCTGGAAGCGATCGAGCGCTCGGAAACGCTGCGCCCGCAGGTGGTGCTGATGGACCTGGCCATGCCGGAGATGGGTGGCCTGCAGGCCACCCGCCTGATCAAGTCGCAGGACGATGCACCGTACATCGTGATCGCCAGCCACTTCGATGACGCCGAGCACCGCGAACACGCGCTGCGTGCCGGTGCCGACAACTTTGTCAGCAAGCTGTCCTATATCCAGGAAGTGATGCCGATCCTGGAAGGCCTCAGGGAGGAACAGTCGTGAGTGAATCGCGCATCCTGGTGCTGGACAACGACGCCGTGCGCGCAGAGCGCACCGTTGCCCTGCTGGAATTCATGGACTTCAACCCGCGCTGGGTATCCGACGCGGCCGACTTCGACCTAGGCCGACAGCGCCAGAACGACTGGATGGCGGTGATCGTCGGCAGCCTGGACGACAGCCCCGCCAGCACCGCGCTGTACAACTGGCTGGGCGGCAGCAGCCTGCCGCCTCCGGTGTTGCTGGCCGATGGTGATGCTGCAGTGTTTGCCCGGCAGCACGGGCTGCATGAAGCGAACATCTGGCCGCTGGAAACGCCGCTGCGCCACGCACAGATGGAAGCCCTGCTGCGCCGCGCCAGCCTCAAGCGCCTGGATGCCGAGCATCAGGCAGGCGCCGCCCAGGACCAGGGCCCCACCGGCAACGGCCCGGCAGTGACCGCCCTGCGCACCATGATCGAGCAGGTCGCCGCATTCGATACCACCGTGCTCGTGCTGGGCGAATCCGGTACCGGCAAGGAAGTGGTGTCGCGCGCCATCCACCAGCGCTCGCCGCGCCGTGACGGCCCGTTCGTGGCGATCAACTGCGGCGCCATTCCGGCCGACCTGCTGGAAAGCGAACTGTTCGGCCATGAGAAGGGCGCCTTCACCGGCGCGCTGACCGCGCGCAAGGGCCGTTTCGAAATGGCCGAGGGCGGCACCCTGCTGCTCGACGAAATCGGCGACATGAGCCTGCCGATGCAGGTGAAGCTGCTGCGCGTGCTGCAGGAACGCAGCTTCGAGCGCGTCGGTGGCAACCAGACCATCCGCTGCAACGTGCGCGTGGTGGCCGCGACCCACCGCGACCTGGAGACCCGCATCGCCGAGGGCAAGTTCCGCGAGGATCTGTTCTACCGCCTCAACGTGTTCCCGATTGAAGTGCCCGCGTTGCGCGAGCGCCGTGAGGACCTGCCGGCGCTGGTGGAAACCATCGCCGCGCAGCTGGCCCGCACCGGCCGTGGCGAAGTGCGCTTCACTCCCGAAGCGCTGCAGGCGCTGTCCAGCTACGAATGGCCGGGCAACGTGCGCGAGCTGACCAACCTGGTCGAGCGCCTGGCGGTGCTGCATCCGGGCGGTTCAGTACGCGTGCAGGACCTGCCGGCCCGCTATCGTGGCGACGCCGCGTTGGCAGCGGTGGCCGCATCGGCACCGGCAGCTCCGGTTGCCAGCGAAGAACGTCTGGACCTGCGCAGCTTCTCGTTCCACACGCCCGGCAGCGGCAACCAGCCGGCGCTGGAGCACGGCATCGCCGTCAATCGCCCGGCGGCACCGGCGGCGCTGCCCGACGAAGGCATGGACCTGCGCAACCACATGGCCAACATCGAACTTGGCCTGATCAACGAAGCACTGGAACGCACCCAGGGCGTGGTCGCCCACGCGGCCCAGCTGCTCGGCCTGCGCCGCACCACCCTGGTGGAAAAGCTGCGCAAGTACGGCATCGAGCGCGAGCAGGCCGAACTGGCCGGCTGAAACGCATTGCCAGCATGAAGGGGGCACGAACGCCTGGGCTTGCCCGGGCGTTGGTGTTTTGGGCCCTGGGCTCACATCCCTTTGCTGCGGAAAGGGATCTGCGCCCATTGCTTTTGCACGTTTTCCTAGAGACAACACCGCCGCAGTGCGGAGCATGGCGAGGACACCCCCAAGGAGGTTCCACCATGCATCGCCTTGCCCTGCTCGCCACCCTGCTCTGCCCGGCCCTGGCCACCGCGGCCAACTGCACGCTGCCTGTCACGCTGGACCAGCGCCACTTCACCAACCTCAGCGACCCGTTGTATGCGCCGGACAATCCGAACGCCGGACGCATGGTGCAGCTCAGCTTTGCTGGCAGCCAGTACGTGCTGGACATCCTCGGCACTGACTTGCGCATCGGCGGCAGCTACCGCTACCAGCGCCTGGCCCCGCATATCGCGGAAATCCAGATGACCGAGGCCCACCCGGCCGGTCCCGCCCACTACACCCTGCTGCTGGCCTGCCAGAGCGACCGCCAGGGTCGCTTCATCTACACCCAGCACGACGGCCCCATCGCCCCGCGCCAGCGCCAGAATTCCGGCCGCTGGACCCTGCAGCCGTAGGCCAGAAAACCGACGCCGGATAAATGGCGCCTTCAATGGGGTCAGATCAGCGCCGACCAGCGGTCAGCATCTACCGGCAGCAGCGTGAAACTGTCGAAGGCGGGGTGGGTCCGGTTGCGGGGGCGTGAGCCGCATGGATGCGGCGACCGAGCTTACATGGACGTACTTGCAGCGTCCCCCGCAACCGGACCCGCCCCGCCATCCCTCAGTAGACCCGCTTCTGCTGTTGCTCCGGCTCCGGCTCCGGCTTCGGTCATTGCCACTGAGGTTGCCGGCCAGCGGCCGGCACTACCGCGGGGCGCGGGGTGCAACCCCGCACGCACACCCAACCTCCTCACTTCACTGAATCGAAAACCGGTTTCGGCACGGCACTTGCACTGGCTCCAGCAGACAACCCCATCCCTGTTTCTGGAACCGTTGCAGATGTCCCACTCCGTCACTTCGATCCTTTCGCAGATCCGCTCCTATCAGACCCAGATGGGACAGCCGGCGCTCAACCCGCTGGGCGAAGCGCCGCGCAGCAACGCCCTGCCGGGCACGGTGCTGGACGCGCCGCAGGCCCAGCCGGCCAGCTTCACCGAAACCCTGCGTAGTGCGATTGCCGGCGTCAACGATGCGCAGCAGAAGTCCGGCGCCCTCGCCAAGGCCTTCGAAATGGGCGACCCCAGCGCCGACCTGGCCAAGGTGATGGTCGCCTCGCAGCAGTCCCAGATCGCCTTCCGCGCCACCGTGGAAGTCCGCAACCGTCTCGTCCAGGCCTACCAGGACGTGATGAACATGCCGCTGTAAGGAACATTGACGCATGGCACTGACGCTCTCCAAGGACAGCCTGAACGCCGAGAAGGCCGGGCAATGGTTCGACCGCCTGCAGAGTCTGCAGATCACCCGTCGGCTGGGCCTGATGGCGATGATCGCGGTGGCGGTGGCGGCAGGCCTGTCCGTGTTCTTCTGGTCACAGAAGCCGGGCATGGTCCCGCTGTACACCGGCCTGGACCAGAAGGCGACCGCTGAAGCGACCGACCTGCTGCGCGCGGCACAGATTCCGTTCGCGCTCGATCCGGCCACCGGTGGCATCACCGTGCCGGAAAAGAACCTGCACGACGCCCGCCTGAAGCTGGCCGGCTCCGGCCTGACCGACAGCGGCAAGCTCGGCTTCGAGCTGATGGAACGCGATCCGGGCTTCGGCGTCAGCCAGTTCGTGGAAAGCGCGCGCTACCAGCACGCGCTGGAAACAGAGCTGTCGCGCACCATCAACACGCTGCGCCCGGTGCGCGATTCGCGCGTGCATCTGGCCATTCCCAAGCCCAGCGCCTTCACCCGCCAGCGTGACGTGGCCAGCGCCTCGGTGACCCTGGAACTGCGTGGCGGCCAGCAGCTGGAACGCAGCCAGGTGGACGCCATCGTGCACATGGTCGCGGCCAGCATCCCGGATCTCGCCCCGGAACGGGTGACCGTGGTCGACCAGAGCGGGCGCATGCTCAGCGTCAGCGACCCGAACAGTGAGGCGGCGGTCAACGCTGCCCAGTTCGAACAGGTGCGCCGCCAGGAAACCTCGTTCAACCAGCGCATCCGCGAGCTGCTGGAACCGATGACCGGCCCCGGCCGGGTCAATCCGGAAGTGAGCGTGGACATGGACTTCTCGGTCACCGAGGAAGCCCGTGAGCTCTACAACGGTGAACCGCAGAAGCTGCGCAGCGAGCAGATGAGCGAGAACACCACCAGCACGCCGGGTCCGCAGGGCGTGCCGGGTGCCACCAGCAACAGCCCGCCGGGCCAGCAGGCCGCGCCGGCCACCGCGCAGGCCCCGACCGAAAGCAGCAAGAACGCCACCCGCAACTACGAACTGGACCGCACCCTGCAGCACACCCGCCAGCCGGCCGGCCGCATCAAGCGCGTGTCGGTGGCGGTGCTGGTGGACAACGTGCCGCGCGCCGGTGCCAACGGCAAGGTCAGCCCGCAGCCGCTGTCGGCCGCCGAACTGACCCGCGTCGAGGCGCTGGTGAAGCAGGCCGTCGGCTTCAACGCCGAGCGTGGCGACACCGTGTCGGTGATGAATGCCCCGTTCGTGCGCGAGACCACGCCCGAACAAGGCCCGGCCTGGTGGGAGCTGCCGTGGGTGCACGACGCCGGCCGCATGCTGCTGGGCGCGGTGGTGGTGCTGGCGCTGCTGTTCGGCGTGCTGCGCCCGGCGCTGCGCGCAATCACCGGCCAGAACAGGAAGGACGACCCGCAGGCACTTGAGCCGCACACCGCGGACGTGCAGCTGGTGGATGACGATGGCATGCCGCTGCCGGCGCTGGGCACCGACCGGGCAAGCCTGGGCGGACCGGATGCGCTCGCACTGCCGGTGGATTCATATGAGGAACGACTGCGGATGGCGCGTGAAGCCGTGAAGACCGACTCCAAGCGCGTGGCCCAGGTGGTCAAGGGCTGGGTGGCCAATGACTGAGGCACAACTGACCGGAGTACAGCGCGCGGCCGTGCTGCTGCTTTCGCTGGGTGAGCTGGATGCGGCCGAAGTGCTGCGCCACATGGAACCCAAGGAGGTGCAGAAGATCGGCATCGCCATGGCCACCATGACCGACATCACCCGCGAGCAGGTGGAACGGGTGATGGACCAGTTCGGCCAGGAACTGGGCTCGAAGACCTCGCTGGGCGTCGGCTCTGACGACTATATCCGCAACATGCTGGTGCAGGCGCTGGGCAGCGAGAAGGCCGGCAACCTGATCGACCGCATCCTGCTCGGCCGCAACACCACCGGCCTGGACGCGCTGAAGTGGATGGACCCGCGTGCAGTGGCCGACCTGGTGCGCAACGAGCACCCGCAGATCATCGCCATCGTGATGGCGCACCTGGAAACCGACCAGGCCGCCGACGCGCTGAAGCTGCTGCCGGACCGTACCCGCGTGGATGTGCTGCTGCGCATCGCCACCCTCGACGGTATTCCGCCGAACGCGCTCAATGAACTCAACGAGATCATGGAGCGCCAGTTCGCCGGCAACCAGAACCTGAAGTCGTCCAACATCGGCGGCGTGCAGTGCGCAGCCAACATCCTGAACTTCATGGACAGTGGCCAGGACCAGGCGATCCTGGGCGAAATCGCGCGCATCGATGCGCCGTTGAGCAACCGCATCCAGGACCTGATGTTCGTGTTCGACGACCTGGTCGACCTGGACGACCGCGAGATGCAGCTGGTGCTGCGCGAGGTGAGCGGCGAGCGCCTGGGCCTGGCCCTGCGCGGTGCCGACATCAAGGTGCGCGACAAGATCACCCGCAACATGTCGCAGCGCGCGGCCGAAATCCTGCTCGAAGACATGGAGGCCCGCGGTCCGGTGCGCCTGTCCGACGTGGAAGGCGCGCAGCGCGAGATCCTGGCCATCGTCAAGCGCATGGCCGATGAAGGCACCGTCACCATCGGTGGCAGCGCGGAGGCCATGCTGTGAGCAACGTCGTGCGCTGGCTTGCCCCGGACCTGCTGGCCCAGCCCGAACCGGTGCTGGAGCAGGAGGATGCTTTCGCACTCACCGAGCCGGATCCGGAGCACGAACCGGAGCCGCCGCTGCAGCTGCCGACCCTTGAAGAGATCCAGGCGATCCAGGACAGCGCCGAGAAGGAAGGGTTCGAACAGGGCCATGCCGACGGCTACGGCCAGGGCCAGGCCGAAGTACGTCGCCTCGCCGCGCAGATCGAAGGCATCCTCGACAACTTCAGCCGGCCGCTGGTGCGGCTGGAGAACGAAGTGGTCGGTGCGCTCGGCGAACTGGCGGTGCGCATTGCCGGCGCACTGGTCGGCCGCGCCTACGAAGCCGAGCCGGCACTGCTGGCGCAGCTGGTCGGCGAAGCGATCGACGCCGTGGGCGGCAGCACCCGCGAGGTGGAAGTGCGGCTGCATCCGGATGACATCGCTGCCCTCGCCCCGCTGTTGAATCTTTCGCCGACGCAGCGCCTGGTACCGGATACCAGCCTCAGCCGTGGCGACCTGCGCGTGCACGCCGAAGCCGTGCGCATCGACGGCACCCTGGAAGCCCGCCTGCGCGGTGCGCTGGATGCGGTGATCCGCCAGACCGGAGCGACGGCATGAGTGCCGGACCACAAACCACTCCGCCGCCGGCCGACTGGGCCGTGGCCCGCAACCTGCGCCTGGCGCGGCGCCTGGATGGCCTGCGCGTGGACACCGCGCATGGTCGCGGCCTGATCCGCGAGGGCGTGTTGCGCCGTGCGGTCGGGCTCACCCTGGAAGCGGTCGGCTGCGAAGCGCCGCTGGGTGCCAGCTGCAAGGTGGAAGTGGTCGACGGTGGCTGGGTCGATGCAGAAGTGGTCGGCTTTGCCGGCGAGCGCACCTACCTGATGCCCAGCGCCGAACTGCATGGCCTGCTGCCCAATGCCCGGGTGGTGCCATCGGCGCGCCGGGGCGGCGTGGAAGTGGGCGAAGGCCTGCTCGGCCGCGTCATCGACAGCGACGGCGTGCCGCTGGATGGCAAGGGCCCGATCCGCGCCGAAGGCCATGTTGGCATGGCCGGCGTGTCGATCAATCCGCTGGCGCGTGAACCGATCACCCAGCCGCTGGACGTGGGCGTGCGCGCGATCAACGCGCTGCTGCCGATCGGCCGCGGCCAGCGCGTCGGCCTGTTCGCCGGATCCGGCGTCGGCAAGTCGACGCTGCTGGGCATGATGACCCGCTACACCGCCGCCGACGTGATCGTGGTCGGCCTGATCGGTGAACGCGGCCGCGAAGTGCGCGATTTCGTCGAGACCACGCTGGGCGAAGAAGGCCTGCGCCGCGCCGTGGTGGTGGCCAGCCCCGCCGACCGACCGCCACTGGCGCGCCTGCACGGCGCCTACCGTGCCACCGCCATCGCCGAATGGTTCCGCGACCAGGGCCTGAACGTGCTGCTGCTGATGGACTCACTGACCCGCTTCGCCCAGGCGCAGCGCGAGATCGGCCTGTCGGTCGGCGAGCCGCCGACCACCCGCGGTTACCCACCGTCGGTGTTCGCCAAGCTGCCGGCACTGGTCGAACGCGCCGGCAACGGCGCCAAGGGACGTGGCTCGATCACCGCGTTCTACACGGTGCTGACCGAAGGCGATGATCCGCAGGATCCGATTGCCGATGCAGCGCGCGCGATCCTCGACGGCCACATCCTGCTCTCGCGCCGCGTGGCCGACAGCGGCTTGTACCCGGCCATCGACGTCGAGTCGTCGGTCAGCCGCGTGGTCACGGAAATCGCCGACGAACCGTGGCGCCTGCGCATCCGCAAGTTGAAGCGACTGGTCTCGGCCTACTCGGCCAACCGGGACCTGATCGCGATCGGTGCTTACCAGCGCGGCAACGACGCGGCCACCGACGAAGCCCTGGAACGCTGGCCGGAAATCATGGAGTTCCTCGGCCAGGACGTTGCCAAGGCCGCAGATCTCCCGCACAGCCAGGCGGCGCTGCAGCGCCTGGTGGAACAAGAGAGTTAAGCCATGAACCAGTCCAAGCGCATCGATCCCCTGCTCAAGCGGGCCCAGGAACATGAGGACGCGGTCGCCCGCGACCTGGCCGAACGCCAGCGCGTGCTCGACACCCATCTGTCGCGACTGGACGAACTGCGCCGCTATGCCGAGGAGTACGCCAACGCACAGATGGCGGCGACCAGCCCGGCACAGTTGCTCAACCGCCGCGCCTTCCTCGATCGACTGGACAGCGCGGTCGAGCAGCAGCAGGCCACGGTCAATGGCAACCGCGAGAAAGTGGAGGCCGAGCGCGCACGCCTGATCCTGGCCAGCCGTGACAAGGCGGTGCTGGAGCAGCTGGCCGCCAGCTACCGGGCGCAGGAGAAGGTGGTGACCGACCGCCGCGACCAGCGCGAGATGGACGACATTGGCGCACGGCGTGCACGCCTGGTGCAGGCCGAAGACCAGGACGGCGCCGAGCAGGGAGGCCGCTCGTGATGCCCGCCCCGCTCGCCAGCAGCGCCAACACGGCCACGCCCGCCACCAGCAACAGTGCCGCACGCGCCTCGCGCAGCGAAGGCGGAAAGGACTTCAGCCAGCTGCTGCAGGGCGGCGCACCGTCTGCACCCACGCCAACCGGCAGCGCCACGACACCGATGCCATCCACGCCGAGCCAACCATCGACCGCCGACAGCAATGGCCAGGCACCGGGTGAACGCACCGCGGACGCCGAAGCGGCAACTGCTGAAACGCCGTCGCTGCCGACCGTTGCCGTGACCCCGGCTGGACCCGGCACCGAAAAGGACAAGCCCGCCGCGACCGAGGACGCCCCGTGGCCACCGCCCGGCCTGGCCGGCCTGGTGCTGGCGATGCCGATGCCTGCCGATCCGGCCGCTGCGCTGCCGACCACCGCTGCACCGGCGCTGGCCAGCGACGGTAGCGCGCTGCCTGCTGCTGCCCCCGCCACGAACGCGACACTGCCTGCAGCCGCGCCGGCAGCGGCAGCCCCAGTGGCGGCCGACGGCAAACCGGCGGCGACCAGCGCGGACGATGCCACGGCGCTGCCACTGCCGGAGATGATCCTGCGCGGCAAGCGCGCCGAGCGTGGCGAAGGCAGCGACGTGGCTGCACTTGGCGACCGCACCAGCGTACCCCTGCTGCACGCACCGCCAGCGGCCGCCGTACAGGACCTCAAGGCGGCGCTCGCCACCGGCAACGCGATCTTCAATGGCGAACCGACGCCGAAGCCCGTGCTGGGTGACGATGGCTTCGACCAGGCCATCGGCGCACGCCTGGGCTGGCTGGCCGACCAGAAGATCGGCCACGCCCACATCCGCCTGAGCCCGGACGACCTGGGTCCGGTCGACGTGCGCCTGCAGTTGAACGGCGACAAGGTGCATGCCAGCTTCAGCAGCCCGCACGTGGACGTTCGGCAAGCGCTGGAAAACAGCCTGCCGCGCCTGCGCGAGCTGCTGGGCGAACAGGGCTTCCAGCTGGCCCACGCCGATGTCGGCCACCAGGCACCGGGCGGTGGCGGCAATGCGCCGGGCCAGCCCGGTGGCAGCGGCATCATCGGCGACGGAGAACCGACGCCGGGCGACGCCAGCGTGTCGTCGGCGCAGTTGATCCGCCAGCGCGGACTGCTGGACGCTTACGCCTGACAGGCGTGCCGACCAAGGTTGGCACCTACCGGCACAGGTATCCGACGGAATTCCGTCGCATCCCGCTGCCCGGCCTTCGGCACGCCCCTTGCATATCCCGGTGAAGCAACCCTCAGGAGCTTCACCCGTGGCCGCAGCCGCCGACAAAACCAAGAAGACCGCAGAGAAGGACAAGGCCGCCAAGCCGCGTAGTCCGATCCTGATCACCGCGCTGGTCGCCGTATTGGCCGCCGCTGCTGCCGGTGGCGGCGTGTGGTTCTTCACCCAGTCCAAGCACGAAGAGAAGACCGCACAGGCGCCGAAGAAGAGCGCGACCCCAGCCCCGGCACAGTACTTCGCGCTGGAGCCGGCCTTCGTGGTCAACCTCAATGGCCCGGTCGACGGCCCGCGCTACCTGCAGCTGGAGGTCCAGCTGATGACCCGCGACCCGGCCGCGCTGGAAGCGATCAAGACCCATGCCCCGGCCATCCGTGCGCGCCTGCTGATGCTGTTCTCGCAGGTCAGCCCGGACCAGATCGCCGATGTCGGCGGCAAGCAGAAGCTGCAGGCCGCCTCATTGGCCGAGGTGCAGAAGGTGCTCAAGGCCGAGACCGGCAGCAACGGCGCCGACGATCTGCTGTTCACCAGCTTCGTGACCCAGTAAGGGCCCACCGATGAATGATCTGCTGTCCCAGGACGAGATCGATGCCCTGCTCCACGGCGTGGACAGTGGCGCGGTCGAGACCGATGCGGAACCCCCGTCAGGCGAAGCGCGCTCGTACGACTTCGCCAGCCAGGACCGCATCATCCGTGGTCGCATGCCGACCCTGGAAATGGTCCATGAGCGCTTCGCGCGCCTGTGGCGGATCGGCCTGTTCAACCTGATCCGCCGCTCGGCCGAACTGTCGGTGCGCGGCATCGAGCTGATCAAGTTCAACGACTACATGCACTCGCTGTATGTACCGACCAACCTGAACCTGATCCGCTTCAAGCCGCTGCGCGGCACCGGCCTGATCGTGTTCGAGCCGACCCTGGTGTTCGCCATCGTCGACAATTTCTTCGGCGGCGACGGGCGCTACCCCACCCGCATCGAGGGCCGCGAGTTCACAGCTACTGAAATGCGGGTGATCCATCTGCTGTTGAAGCAGACCTTCGCCGATCTGCGCGAAGCGTGGGCACCGGTGATGGATGTCGACTTCGAGTACATCAACTCGGAGATCAACCCGCATTTCGCCAACATCGTGACCCCGCGCGAGTACGTGGTGGTGTGCCGCCTGCACGTCGAGCTCGACGGTGGCGGCGGCGACATCCACGTCACCCTGCCCTACTCGATGCTGGAACCGATCCGCGAACTGCTCGACGCCGGCATCCAGAGCGACCGCAACGACCGCGACGAGAGCTGGGGCAAGACCCTGCGTGAGCAGCTCAACGTCGCCGAAGTCACCCTGTCCAGCGTGCTGGCCAGCAAGCGCATGACCCTGCGCGACCTGACCCAGTTGAAGGTCGGCGACATCCTGCCGATCGAGCTGAGCCCGCAGGTGCCGCTGTGCGTGGAGAACATCCCCGTGTTCACCGGCGAGTTCGGCATCGCCAACGGCATGAACGCCGTGAAGATCACCGCTACCCATCCGCCGGGCACCCGCCCGCGCGTACCCGTCATCCAGGAAGACCCGCAATGAACGATATCGACGCCCTCGAACCGACCCCGGCCCAGTTCAGCAGCCTGCAGGCCGATGAGGCGAATGGTCCGGACCTGAACCTGGACGTGATCCTCGATGTGCCGGTGACCCTGTCACTGGAAGTCGGTCGTGCCCGCCTGCCGATCCGCAACCTGCTGCAGCTCAACCAGGGGTCGGTGGTGGAACTGGAGCGCGGTGCTGGCGAATCGCTGGACGTGTTCGTCAACGGCACCCTGATCGCCCACGGCGAAGTAGTAGTGATCAATGACCGCTTCGGCGTGCGCCTTACCGACGTGGTCAGCCCCAGCGAGCGTATCCGGAGACTGCGTTGAGCCTGCTGGCCTCCACCCTGCTGGCGGTCGGCAAGGCCGCCGCGCCGGTCGGCCCGCAGGTCGGCCAGCATGCGGCCGCCGCACCCAGCCTGTTCGGTGCGGTGCTGGCGCTGCTGGCGGTACTGGCACTGGTGATCGGCCTGGGCTGGCTGCTCAAGCGCATGCCCGGCAGCGGCTTCCGCCCGGCCGAAGGCATGAAGGTGGTGGCCAGCCTGAGTGTCGGTGCCAAGGAACGCGTGGTCGTGGTGGAGGTCAACGGCCAGCAGCTGCTGCTGGGCGTCACCGCCGGCGGCATCAACACCCTGCACACCCTGCCCGAACCGCTGCCGCCACCGGCGCCGGTGCGCGTGCCGGACTTCAAGAATCTGCCGAATTTCGCCCAGCTGCTGCAGCAGCGGCTGCGCAAGGATCCCTGACATGCGTGTCCCCCGTACCCGTCCCGCCACCCTGATGCCGTGGCTGCTGTTGCTTGCCCTGTGCCTGTTGCCGGCACTGGCGTTCGCCGCGCCCGGCGCTCCGGCCACCCCGCTGCCGGACGTCAACGTCGGCAAGATCGGCGGCCAGCCGGTCAGCCTGCCGCTGCAGACCCTGCTGCTGATGACCGCGATCACCCTGATCCCGTCGATGCTGCTGGTGCTGACCTCGTTCACCCGCATCATCATCGTGCTGGGCCTGCTGCGCCAGGCGCTGGGCACCGGCCAGACGCCGTCCAACCAGGTGCTGCTGGGCCTGGCCCTGTTCCTCACCGCAATGGTGATGATGCCGACCTGGGACAAGGCGTGGAGCACGGGCATGGCGCCCTACCTCAACGGCGACATCGACTTCCAGACCGCATGGACGCTGACCACGCAGCCACTGCGCGGCTTCATGCTGGCGCAGATCCGCGAGACCGACCTGATGACCTTTGCCGGCATCGCCGGGCATGGCACCTACGCCAGCCCCGACGCGATCCCGTTCCCGGTGCTGGTCGCTTCGTTCGTCACCAGTGAACTGAAGACCGCCTTCGAGATCGGATTCCTGATCTTCATCCCGTTCGTGATCATCGACCTGGTCGTTGCCAGCGTGCTGATGTCGATGGGCATGATGATGCTGTCGCCGATGCTGGTCTCGGCGCCCTTCAAGATCCTGCTGTTCGTGCTGGTTGATGGCTGGGTGCTGACCGTGGGTACGTTGGCGGCGAGCTTCAATCCGGCCTGATATCCCCCGTAACGCGCAGTCGAGCAGGGCTCGACTCTACATGAGCAGATGGAACCCGAATGTCTCCCGAACTTGCCCTGACTGAACTGCGTGGCGGCCTGATCACCGTATTGTGGGTGGCCGGCCCGCTGCTGCTCACCGTACTGGTGGTGGGCGTGGTGGTCGGTGTCGTGCAGGCCGCGACCCAGCTCAACGAACCGACCATCGCCTTCGTCGCCAAGGCGGCAGCGCTGACCGCAGTGCTGTTCGCGCTGGGCAGCCTGCTGATCGGCCACCTGGTTGAATTCACCACGCTGCTGTTCCAGCGCATCCCACACCTGATCGGCTAGGGCACGCGCTTCGATGGACGCCGCGACACAGATGGCGGCCGACGGCCTGCAGGCCTTCGGCATGATCGGCACGGTGCTGTGGACCATGCTGCGCATCGGCGCAGTGGCCATGGCCATGCCCATGGTCGGCACGCGTGCGGTGCCATCGCGGGTGCGCGTGGTGCTGGCCGGCACCCTGGCCATCGCACTGGCCCCGCTGCTCCCCCCGGTACCGGACTGGACCGGCTTCGACGCGGCTACGGTGCTGACCATTGCCCGTGAACTGGCCATCGGCGTGTCCATCGGCTTCATGCTGCGGTTGGTGTTCGAAGCCGGCGCGATGGCCGGCGAACTGATCGCGCAGGGCACCGGCCTGGCCTTCGCGCAGATGAGCGATCCGCTGCGCGGTGGTACCTCCGGCGTGATCGGACAGTGGTTCTACCTGCTGTTCGGGCTGCTGTTCTTCACCGCCAACGGCCACCTGGCTTTGATCTCGCTGCTGGTGGACAGCTATCGCGCGCTGCCGATTGGCGCCCCGCTGCCGGATCCCCATGCCTTCTTCAGCATCGCCCCGACCTTCCTGCTGACCGTGCTGCGCGGCGCGCTGAGCCTGGCCATCCCGCTGACCGTGGCGATGTTGGCGGTGAATCTGGCCTTCGGTGTCCTGGCGCGTGCCGCGCCTGCGCTGAACCCGATCCAGCTGGGCCTGCCGGTCTCGCTGCTGCTGGGCCTGTTCCTCCTGGCGCTGCTGGCCGGGGAAATGGGGCCGCCGGTACAGCGCCTGTTCGACGCCGCCTTCCAGGCCGCGGACGCGGTCACACGCTGACCCGGTCGTCACGTTCTACTGCTTGCCATGCATTTGTTTCTGTAGAGCCGAGCCCATGCTCGGCTGCCTTCGGCAGGAGTGGCAGCCGAGCATGGGCTCGGCTCTACAGGGGCGCAATTTCACGGATTGCCGCTTGAAGTCCCCCCGGGTCTGCGCGTTAGAGTGAATGCGCGGCAACCGGGGGGATGCCGCACCTGGCCGACGCCCGTTCGCGTTGGCCTGCCTCATGCATGCCCCACCGTGGTTTCCGTCGACAGGCAGGTCCGGGAGACTGACGAATGCTGGTAGGCACGTACAACCCGTGGCTGGTGGCGATCTCACTGCTGGTCGCCGTGATGGCGTCGTACACAGCGCTGGCCATGGCCGGGCGCACGGTCACCGCCCCGGGCCGGGCAGCCGCCTGGTGGTGGCGCCTGGGGGGCGGATTCGCCATGGGCCTGGGCATCTGGTCGATGCACTTCATCGGCATGCTGGCGTTCGATCTGCCCATTGCACTGGGCTACGACCTGCCCATCACCCTGCTCTCGCTGGCCCTGGCGATCGCCTCGTCGGTGTTCGCACTGTGGCTGGTCTCGCTGCGCACCTTGCCCCATCCGCGATTGGCCGGCGGTGCCCTGCTGATGGGCACCGGCATTGCCGGCATGCACTACGTCGGCATGGCAGCGATGCGCATGCAGCCCGGGATCGACTACGACCCGGGCTGGCTGCTGCTCTCCCTGGTGGTGGCGGTGGCCGCGTCGTGGACCGCGCTCTACGTTGCGTTCCGCCTGCGCGCGCAGCGCACCCGCGTCGGTGACCGGTTGGCAGCCGCGGGCCTGCTCGGCCTGGCCATCGTCGGCATGCACTACACCGGCATGGCCGCCGCGCGTTTCCCGGAAGGCAGCATCTGCGGCGCGGCGGTCGGCGATGGCCTGCAGAGCGAGTGGCTGGCGATGCTGGTGGTGGTGCTGACGGTTGCGATCCTGGCGGTGGTGCTGGTGGTCTCGTGGCTGGACCAGCGGGTGGAGGCGCAGCTGCTGCGGCTGCGCAACTCGATGCTGAGCACCTCGTTGACCGATGCCCAGCAGGAACTGACCCAGGCCGCGCTGCACGACCCGCTGACCCGCCTGCCGAACCGCCTGCTGCTGCAGCGGCGCATCGTGCAGGCGCTGGCAGAAGCCGAACAGGGCGGCAGCCGATTTGCGGTAATGTTCATGGACCTGGACGGATTCAAGCAGGTCAATGATGCCCACGGCCATCAGGCCGGCGACGCACTGCTGGTGGCGGTGGCCGAGCGTACCCGCCAGCTGCTCCGGCCCAACGATATGCTGGCCCGTCTGGGCGGCGACGAATTCGTGCTGGTGGTGCGCATCGAGCACGACGAGGACCTGCCCACCCTCGCCCGGCGCATCCTGCAGGCGGTGGGCAGCGGCCCGTTGCTGCCGGACAACGAACTGCAGGTGACTGCCAGCATCGGCGTGGCGATCTGCCCCGACCACGCTGCCAGCGAGCGCCAGTTGATGGCCTTCGCCGACGCGGCGATGTACCAGGCCAAGGAATCCGGACGCAACGCCTTCGTGCTGTTCGCCGACTGGATGAATGACAGCGCCGAACAACAGTTCCGGCTGCTGGCCGACCTGCGCCGGGCCATTGGCAGCGAGCAGCTGTTCCTGCACTACCAGCCCAAGATCCGCGTGGCCACGCAGAAGGTGGCCGGTGCCGAAGCGTTGATCCGCTGGCACCATCCGGAGCATGGCCTGATTCCGCCCGATCGGTTCATCCGCCTGGCCGAGCGCAGCGGCGCGATCAACGAGATCGGGCGCTGGGCGCTGGACCAGGCCTGCCTGCAACTGCGGCGCTGGCACGATGCCGGTCACGAAGGCTGGTCGATGTCGGTGAACCTGTCGCCGGTGCAGTTCAGTTCGCCGCACCTGCTGCAGGATGTGCGCGCGGTGATCGAACGCCACAACATCGCTCCGCGCCACCTGGTGCTGGAAATCACCGAAAGCACGGTCATGCGCGATACCGATACCAGCCTTCGCCTGCTGCAGGCCCTGTCGGCGCTGGGCGTGGGCATCTCCATCGATGATTTCGGAACCGGCTATTCCAGCCTGCTGTACCTGAAGCGGCTGCCGGCCACCGAGATCAAGATCGACCATGCGTTCGTGCGCGACCTGGAACACAGTGCAGAGGACGTGGTGATCGTCTCGGCGATCGTGGCGCTGGGCCATGCGCTGGACATGGACATCGTCGCCGAAGGCGTGGAAACCACCGCCCAGCGCGCCTACCTGGAGCGCCTGGGCTGCGACTACCTGCAGGGCTACCTGCTCGGCCGCCCGGTCGACGCGGCGCGCTTCATGCAGCTGCACGACCTGCCGCGGCCGCGGATCGAGCTGAGCACCGGCTTCAAAGCGCCCGAAGGTGGGGGACGCTGAATCCACCTGGCGATGCAACAGGTGATGGCCTGCTGAGATGCGCTCGGCGCACCGACCTGATGGTCGGAGGGTGCGTTGGTTGTCTGCAAGAGTTCTGGACTCTTCTGCAGGAATACGAAATTCACGGTAACGTCGACGTTGCCATTTGCGTCATCCCTGGAGCGGCCAGGTCGAACGCTGACGTGCCGGCAAGCCATCCAGCTTCATCTTGGGGATGCTTCCTCCTGCCAGTCACCCGATGCTCAACGAACCCTGGCCTCCCATGCCGTTGTCGCGAGCAAGATCGTCCGCTTCAGCAGGGAGGGGTAATCCTCGAGTTGTCGGAGACGGCAAACGCGACTGACTGCAACCGCTGGCAAAGTGTTGAAAGCAGGGCCATGAACTCAGAATTGGCTGCCTCAGACCATGCTCGACCGAATCGAAGAGTAAGGTGTATGGAGCTCACCGGGTCTCCGTTCAGAGCGGACTCGAGCGAGTAGCGCTCACCATCCGAGAATGCACCTTGGACACATCCGGGGAACACCAACTCCAATGATGCGATTATGGCCTGGGGACATCCGATGTCCTGCACAGCCTCGACATTGGAGAGGTCTTCTTCACCGAGGTCTTCCAGCTTCAAAACGACTATGTCAAAGCTCATTGCTGCGATATCCCATCCTGCAACCCATTCAGCACCGCCCTTCTCTCTGCGTGTCTTGGCATCATGCCTCATGTAGCTGCTAGCTGCCCCCTGTACAGCAGCAGTTGAACGATCTTCCTCGCCCTCTGGATGCGATAGCGCGGCAGCGCATACAGCACTGCGAACGCCAGAATGAGCAGGAGCAGACACACAGTGCTGCCGTTCGCGGCTGACGGACAGCGGCACGGTTCTTGCACGCCCTCCGGCAACCCCTGCCGCAGTGCCCGTGATGTCCGAGAACGAATCCGCCGGCGAAAAGACCGAACAACCCACCGAAAAACGCCTGCGTGACGCTCGTGAACAGGGCAACCTGCCGCGCTCGCGCGAACTGGGCACGGCCGCCGTGTTCGGCGCCGGCGTGCTGGCGGTGATGGCCATGAGCGGCTCGATCGGACGCGGCGCCAGCGCCTGGATGAAGCAGGCGCTCAGCCCCGAGCAGAGCCTGCGGCAGAACCCGAAGGCACTGTTCGGCCACTTCGGTGATCTGCTGCTGCAGTTCATGCTGGTGATCGCACCGCTGGTGCTGGTCTGCCTGCTGGCCAGCTTCGTCGCCCCGCTGGTGATGGGCGGCCTGCGCTGGTCGCAGAAGGCGTTGCTGCCAGACATCAACCGCATGAACCCGATGAGCGGGTTCAAGCGCCTGTATGGCCCGGAAGCCATCGCCGAGTTCACCAAATCGCTGCTGCGCGTGGCCTTCGTCGGTGTCGCTGCCGGGATGGTGGTGTGGTCCGGCTTCGACACCCTGCGCGGCCTGATCCACCACCCGCTGGAGACGGCCATCACCGACGGCCTCGGCTTCACCCTGCGCCTGCTGCTGGCCACCGCCGGCGCGATGCTGGTGCTGGCCGCCATCGACGCGCCGTACCAGCGCTGGAACTGGACGCGCAAGCTGAAGATGACCCGGGAAGAGCTGCGCCGGGAAATGAAGGAAAGCGAGGGCAGCCCCGAGGTCAAGGGCCGCATCCGCCAGCTGCAGCAGCAGATGGCCAACCGCCGGATGATGGAAGCGGTACCCACCGCCGACGTGGTGGTGGTCAACCCCACCCACTACGCGGTGGCCCTGAAGTACGAGGGCGGCGCCATGAACGCCCCCACCGTGGTCGCCCTGGGCGTGGACGAGACCGCCCTGCGCATCCGTGAAGTGGCCGACGGCAACAAGGTCGCGATCGTCTCTGCCCCACCTTTGGCACGCGCCTTGTATCGGGAGGGCCAACTCGGAAAGGAAATCCCCGTGAGACTGTATTCGGCCGTCGCCCAGGTCCTGTCCTACGTCTACCAGCTGCGCGCGTGGCGCACTGGCCCGATGCCGGACGCCCCGCACATCCAGGTGGATGAATTCGGCAAGGGAGGCCGCCCGTGAGCGCCCAGCCCTCCACCGGCTTCAACACCCGCCGCGCCCTGGAAATGATCCGCCAGGGTCTTGGCGCGCCGCTGATCGTGCTGGCCCTGCTGGCCATGGTCGTGGTGCCGCTGGCCGCGCCGGTGCTCGATGCGCTGTTCACCTTCAACATTGCCATCTCGCTGATGGTGCTGCTGGCGGTGGTCTACGTGAAGCGCCCGCTGGACTTCACCATCTTCCCGATCGTGCTGCTGATCACCACCATGCTGCGGCTGGCGCTGAACGTGGCCTCCACCCGCGTGATCCTGCTCAACGGCCAGAACGGCCACGATGCCGCGGGCAAGGTCATCGCCGCCTTCGGCGAATTCGTGATCGGCGGCAACTACGCGGTCGGCATCGTGGTGTTCGCGATCCTGACCATCATCAATTTCGTGGTCATCACCAAGGGCGCCGGCCGCGTCTCGGAAGTGACCGCGCGCTTCATCCTCGACGCGATGCCCGGCAAGCAGATGGCGATCGACGCCGACCTCAACGCCGGTTTGCTGACGCGTGAAGAAGCCAAGCTGCGCCGCGAAGAAGTCCGCGAGGAAGCCGACTTCTACGGTGCAATGGACGGTGCCAGCAAGTTCATCCGCGGCGACGCCATCGCCGGCATCCTGATCCTGTTCATCAACATGCTCGGCGGCCTGGCCGTGGGCGTGCTGCAGCATGGCATGCCGTTCGGCGACGCCGCTGCCACCTACACCCTGCTCTCCATCGGTGACGGCCTGGTGGCGCAGCTGCCGGCACTGCTGGTCTCCAGCGCCGTGGCCATGCTGGTCACCCGCGCCTCGCGTTCGCAGGACATGGCCCAGGCCATGACCGGCCAGGTGTTCGGCCAGTACCGCGCGCTGGCGATCACCGCCGGCATCATCGGCGTGGTCGGCCTGGTGCCGGGCATGCCCAACGTCGCTTTCCTGACGCTGGCCGCGATCCTTGGCTTCATCGCCTGGAAGCTGTATCGCAAGACCAAGGCACCGGCTGCCGATGCGACAGGCAGTGGCACCGATGCCGCCGCGCTCAATGCACTCGGCCGCCCGGCCGCCGCGGCACCGACCGCCGAACTGAGCTGGGACGAGCTGCGCCCGGTCGATCCACTGGGCCTTGAGGTCGGCTACCGGCTGATCCCGCTGGTGGACAGCAACCAGGGCGGTGAACTGATGGCGCGCATCAAGGGCGTGCGCCGCAAGCTGACCCAGGATGTCGGCTTCCTGATTCCCTCGGTGCACATCCGCGACAACCTGGAACTGCCGGCCAACGGCTACCGCGTGCTGGTGCATGGCGTGCCGGTGGCCACCGCCGAGATCCACCCCGACCGCGAGCTGGCCCTGGATCCGGGCAGCGCGCTCGGCGCACTGGAGGGCATTGCCGGCAAGGATCCCGCGTTCGGCCTGGATGCCACCTGGATCCAGCCGCATCAGCGCGCCCAGGCCGAAACGCTGGGCTACACGGTGGTCGACCCGGCCACCGTGGTCGCCACCCATCTGTCGCACCTGATCCGCGAACACGCACCCGAGCTGCTCGGCCATGAGGAAGTGCAGCACCTGCTGGCCAACCTGGCCAAGAGCGCACCCAAGCTCGTCGAAGATCTGACGCCGAAGGCGCTGCCGCTGTCGGCGGTGGTGCGCGTGCTGCAGAACCTGCTGGTCGAGCGCATTCCGATCCGCCAGCTGCGCAAGATCGCCGAGGCACTGGTCGAACATGCGCCCAGCAGCCAGGACCCGGCCGTGCTGACCGCCGCGGTGCGCACCGCACTGGGCCGCTTCATCGTGCAGGAGATCGCCGGAATGTCGGCGGAGCTGCCGGTGTTCACCCTCAACCCGCAATTGGAACGTGTCTTGCAGGAGTCCACGCAGGGCAACGGCGCCGCGCTGGAACCCGGACTCGCTGAGCGACTGCACCAGAGCCTGGCCGAATGTGTCAGCAAGCAGGAAGCCCGCAACGAGCCCGCGGTCGTGCTGGTACCTGGCCCGGTGCGCGCCGCGCTGGCCCGCCTGGTCCGCCACAGCGTTCCGTCGCTGTCGGTCCTGGCCTACAGCGAGGTGCCGGAGGACAAGCGCCTGAAGCTGGTCGGAACGATCAGCTGACGCCGCCCGCCGATGCGCCAGAAAACAGACACCACTTTCGAACCAACGCAACAGACAGACACCAAGGGGAACCCGCACCGTGCAGACCACCGACCACCCGAGTTCCCCGACCGCCACCCCGCCGTCTTCGCCTCGTGACCACAGCATGAAAATCAAACGATTCGTCGCCGCCGACATGCGCTCGGCCATGAACCTGGTGCGCAAGGAGCATGGTCCTGACGCCGTGATCCTGTCCAACCGCCGGATCGAGGAAGGCATCGAGATCGTCGCCGCCGCCAACTACGACGAGAGCGCGGTGCAGCGTGCGCTGGAAGCCTCGCGCCGCGACGTTGCACCGCCGCCGGCACCCAAGCCGCGCACCGCCGCCGACGCGGTGATCGCCGCCGTCACCCGCCGCCGCCGCAGCACCCCGGCACCGGAACCGGTTGCCGCCACCACCTCGGCGGTGGCCGCCCTCGCCCGTGCAGCAGTGGGCGCTACCGGCCGCACCCTCGACAGCGCCGACGAGATCGTGCCAACCCGCGGCAGCACCGGCTTCGCCGCCACGCTGGCACGCGCCGCCGTCAATGAACCGGCACTGCCGGACCAGATCTTCGCCCCGTTCGCCGAGGCCATCATTGCACCGGCACCGGCCGTCGCCGCGCCGGCCAACCGCGCCCGTTTCCAGATCGATCCGCCGCACGAGGCGCATCACGAAAGCGTGGCGCCGGCGGTGCAGCCGCCACCGCTGCCGACCGCAGCCCTGTCTGAAACGCAGCCGGAGGTCGCCGTCAGCGAACCGGCGTTGGCCGATGCCACCGTCGAAGCCGCGCCGACGCCGACGTTCGCCCCAGCCCCGGTGCTGACCGTGGTCGCCCAGGACGACGCCGAGATCCGCCAGCTGCGCCAGGAAGTGGCCGGCATGCGCCAGGTCATCGAGCGCGAAATGAATCGCTTCACCGACGAGCGCCTGCGCGGCTGCCCGGTGCGCGCCACCGCGCTGGACCTGATGGACGAGTACGGCTTCGATGCTGGCCTGGCCCGCGACGTCGCCATGCAGATTCCGCTGGAGACCGAGGCGCACCGAGGCCGCGGCCTGATGCTGGGGCTGATCTCGCGCAAGCTGCCGATCGCCCCGGTCGACCCGCTGGAGGAAGGCGGCGTGATCGCGCTGGTGGGCCCGACCGGCGCCGGCAAGACCACCACCATCGCCAAGCTGGCCTCGCGGTTCGCCGAGAAGCACGCGCCGCGTGACGTGGCTCTGGTCACCACCGACACCACCCGCATCGGCGCCCGCGAGCAGCTGTATGGCTACGGCCGGCAGCTCGGCATCGCCGTGCACGAGGCCAACAGCGGCACCGACCTGGACCAGCTGCTGGAACGCCTGAAGGACTACAAGCTGGTACTGATCGACACCGCCGGACTGGGCCCGCGCGACCGCGCGCTGGCCGCCCAGCTGCAGTGGCTGCGAGCCGCGCGCCAGGTGCGCACCCTGCTGGTGCTGCCGGCCAACACCAGCTTCGGCGACATGGACGAGGTGGTCCGCCGCTTCGGTGCCGCCAACCTGCAGGGCCTGGTGCTGAGCAAGCTGGACGAAACCGGCCGCTTCGGCAACGCCCTGTCGGTGGCCGTGGACCACGCCCTGCCGATCACCTGGGTGACCGACGGCCAGGACGTTCCGGACGACCTGCACCGGGCCAGTGCGGCCAATCTCGTACTTCGCCTTGAAGATTTGCGCCGAGCGGCCGATATGCCCTGCAACCCGGAGTTGAACCATGCCGTCGCGTGAGTACGCCAAGCTGACCAAGACCTTCCCGCTGTCGGCCACCCGCAGCGAGCCGCTCGGCCCTGTGCGCACCATCGCCGTGACCGGCGGCAAGGGCGGCGTGGGCAAGACCAACGTGTCGGCCAACCTGGCCGTGGCGCTGGCCGGCATGGGCAAGCGCACGCTGCTGCTGGACGCCGACCTCGGCCTGGCCAACATCGACGTGATCCTGGGCTTGAACCCCACCTATACGCTGGCCGACCTGGTTGCCGGCCGCTGCTCGCTGGACGACGTCATCGTCGAAGGCCCGAACGGCGTGCTGGTGGTCCCGGCCGCGTCTGGCCGCCGGCACATGGCCGAGCTGGCCCCGGCCGAGCACGTCGGCCTGGTCAACGTGTTCTCCGAGCTGGAACGCGAGTTGGACATCATGGTGGTGGACACCGCCGCGGGCATCACCGACGGCGTGCTGACCTTCTGCCAGGCCGCGCAGGACACCGTGGTGGTGGTCTGTGACGAGCCGGCGTCGATCACCGACGCCTACGCGCTGATCAAGGTGCTCTCGCGCGAACGTGGCGTGGACCGCGTCCAGGTGGTGGCCAACATGGTGCGCGACCCCAACGAGGGCCGCGTGCTGTACGAGAAGCTGACCCGCGTCTGCGAGAAGTTCCTCGCCGATGTCTCGCTGAACTACCTGGGCTGCGTGCCGCAGGATGACTGGCTGCGCCTGTCGGTGCAGCGCCAGCAGCCGGTGGTGAAGGCCTACCCGTCCAGCCCGTCCGCACTGGCGATCACCGAGATCGCGCGCCGCACGGCCCGCTGGCAGGCGCCCACCGAACCACGCGGCGGCGTCGAGTTCTTCCTCGAACGCATTCTCAAGCAGCGCGGGGTGGCGGCATGAAAGGCGCGGCCCAGTACAGGGAAGTCCAGCGCTCGGCGGCCAACGAGGTCATCGCCCAGCACTCGGACCTGGTGCGGCGCATCGCCCACCATCTGGCCGCGCGCCTGCCGGCCAGCGTCGAAGTCGACGACCTGATCCAGGCGGGCATGATGGGCCTGATCGAGGCTTCGCGCAGCTACGACGCCGACCAGGGCGCCTCGTTCGAGACCTATGCCTCGATCCGTATCCGTGGCTCGATGATCGACGAGATCCGCCGTGGCGACTGGGTGCCGCGCTCGGTGCACCGCCGTGCACGCGATGCTGCGGCCACCATCCGCCGCCTGGAACAGAGCAGCGGCCGCGCCGCCAGCGCCACCGAAGTGGCCGCCGCGATGGAGATGCCACTGCCCGAGTACCTGCGCCTGATGGAAGACGCTGCGCGTGGCCAGGTGCTGAGCCTGGAGTCGCGCATTGAGGACCAGGGCGAGCTGGACACGGTCGCCCAGGGTGGCCCGACCCCGCAGCAGGTGCTGGAGCGCAGCGAGTTCGGCCGCGAGCTGGGCAAGGCCATCGGCCATCTGCCCGAGCGCGAACAGCTGGTGCTCTCGCTCTACTACGAGCAGGAACTCAATCTGAAGGAGATCGGCGCGGTGCTCGGCGTGAGCGAGTCGCGGGTCTGCCAGATCCACGGCCAGGCCGTGCTGCGCCTGCGCGGCCGGCTGAAGGTATTCGAGGCTGTCGACGCCGGCCTCGAAGAATGAACATCCCCGAGGCAGCTGCCCCCGGCCGCCCGGAATGAACAACAAAGGAACTCTGCTTTGAACAAGAACATGCGCATCCTGATCGTCGACGACTTCTCGACCATGCGTCGCATCGTCAAGAACCTGCTGGGCGATCTGGGCTTCACCAACACCGCCGAAGCCGAGGACGGGCATGCCGCGCTGTCGCTGCTGCAGAGCCAGCCGTTCGATTTCGTGGTCACCGACTGGAACATGCCGGTCATGACCGGCATCGAGCTGCTCAAGGCGATCCGTGCCGACGCCAAGCTGAAGACCCTGCCGGTGCTGATGGTCACCGCCGAAGCCAAGCGCGAGCAGATCATCGAAGCGGCCCAGAACGGGGTGAACGGCTACATCATCAAGCCGTTCACCGCGCAGACGCTGGAAGAGAAGCTCGGCAAGATCTTCGAACGCCTGGCGGCCAGCGCCTGATGGACACCACGGTCGACAAGAATGCCCTCGCCCTGCGCCTGCAGGAAGCACTGGACGCACTGGAGTCCGGTGACGAAACCGCCTGGCGGCAACGCATCGACGGACTGGTCGCGCTGCGCACGCAGCCGATGATGAGCGGCCTCTCGCGGCTGGCCCGCGAGCTCGGGCAGGCCCTGGGTGAACTGCCGACCGTGCCCAGCGAGGCCGGCGAACTGGACGATGCCTGCGCACGCCTGGACCACGTGGTGGCGATGACCGAACAGGCGACGCACCGCACCCTGGACCTGGCCGAGGAATGCCGCAGCCTGACCGAACAGCTGCGCGCCGAAGGCCTGCAGCCGGGCCAGGATGCACAGCTCGAGCGCATCCGCCACAACCTCACCGAGATCGCCCTGACCCAGAGCTACCAGGACCTGACCGGGCAGATCATCCGTCGCGTGGTCGGCATCGTCCGCCGCGTGCATGAGGGCTTCGGCGCGCTCGGCCTGCCGCCGGAACAGCATCGCACCGATCCGGAACTGGCCGGGCCGGCACTGAAGGGACTGGACCGCCACGCGGTCTCGCAGAACGACGCCGACGACCTGCTGTCGGACCTGGGGCTGTAAGCATGAGCGCGGTATCCGACGACATCACTGCCGATTTCATCATCGAGGCGCAGGAAATCCTGGATCGCCTGGGCGAACAGCTGGTGTCGCTGGAGCAGGCACCACAGGACACCGAGCAGCTCAACGCGGTGTTCCGGGGCTACCACACGCTCAAGGGCGGCGCCGGCTTCCTCGGCGTCACCGCCATGGTCGAGTTGTGCCACGCCGCCGAAGAAGCGCTGGGCATCGCGCGCGCGGGCCAGGCCGTGCTGCAGGCCCATCACTTCGATGCCGCCCAGCAATCGCTGGACTACCTGCAAGCGATGCTGGATGCAGTTTCCTCCGGCACCGAGCCGGGCTATGCGCCGCCGGAGCTGATCGCCCAGTTCGACATGCACGGAGGCGCCACCGCGCCGGCCGCCCCGACCGCCGTAGCGGCGGCCGGTAGCGGCGACCTGATCACCGACGACGAATTCGAGGCCCTGCTCGACCAGCTGCACGGTGGTAACGCGCCGACTGCGGTCGCGCCGGCAAAGAAGGCTGACGACGGCCTGATCAGCGAAGACGAGTTCGAAGCCCTGCTCGACCAGCTGCACGGTGGCGCCGCACCCGGCGCCAAGCCCATCGCTGCGGTAGCGCCCGCACCGATCGCGGCACCACGCCCACTGGCGGCACCGGCCGCACCGGCACCTGCAGCGGCGACCAAGCCCGCCGCCAAGCCGCTGGCTGAAGCCGAACACACCGTGCGCGTGGACACCAAGCGCCTGGACGCGATCGTCAATCTGATCGGCGAACTGGTGCTGTCGCGCAACCGGCTCAAGACCCTGCGTGCGCGCCTGCGCGACGAAGAACTGGACCGCGCCGTGTCCACCCTGGACATCGCCACCGCGCGCCTGCAGTCGGCGGTGATGCGTACCCGCATGCAGCCGGTGGGCAAGGTGTTCTCGCGCTTCCCCAAGGTCGCCCGAGACGTTGCCCGCTCGCTGAAGAAGGAAGTGGACCTGGAGCTGATCGGCGCCGAGACCGAGCTCGACCGCAACCTGGTCGAAGCGCTGGCCGACCCGCTGGTGCACCTGGTCCGCAACGCCATCGACCATGGCGTGGAAATGCCCGACCTGCGCGAAGCACAGGGCAAGCCGCGGATGGGCCATGTACGCCTGTCGGCCCAGCAGGAAGGCGACTACGTCAGCATCGAAGTGCAGGACGATGGCGCCGGCATCGATCCGGAGAAGCTGCGCGCGAAGGCACGCGAGAAGGGCCTGATCGATCCGGAGGCCGCCGCCCGGCTGAGCAGCGAGGAGTGCCTGCACCTGGTGTTCCTGCCCGGCTTCTCGACCAAGCAGCAGGTCACGGATATCTCCGGCCGTGGCGTTGGCATGGATGTGGTGCAGTCGCGCATCCGCGAACTGAGTGGCCAGATCCAGATCCAGTCCGAGCTGGGCCGTGGCAGCCGCTTCCTGATCCGCGTGCCGCTCACCCTGGCGATCCTGCCGACCCTGCTGGTGCAGGCCGGCGAGGACGTCTATGCGCTGCCGCTGGCGCGCGTGATGGAAGTGCTGCACGCGCCGCGCACCTCGCTGGGCTGGTTCGATGGCCGCGCCGTGCTCGACCGTCGTTCGCATACGCTGCCGCTGGTCGATCTGCGCCAGTGGCTGGATGTGACGCCGGCCGCCTCGACCCTGCTGACGATCGTGGTGCTGCAGGCCGGCGAAGCGCGCTTCGGCCTGGTCGTGGACCAGGTGCGCGGGCGCGAGGAAGTGGTCATCAAGCCACTGCCGAAAGCCCTCCGCGGCCTGCGCGGTTACGCCGGTGCAACCCTGATCGGCGATGGTCGCATGGCACTGATCCTGGATGTGGACGGCCTGCGCAGCCCGCACGACTGACCCGCTTGCTGAACCCGTAAAACCGTGAAGTCGCACCAGTAGCCCGTACCGGTGTCTCAAGTCCCATTCATACAAGCCGATACCGGATCCATGGATAGACTCAGCCTCATTGGACTCTTTCTCGCCCTGGCCTCGCTGGTCGGTGGCAGCATCCTCAAGGGCGCCGGCCTGGCGTCGCTGTGGTCGCCTGCGGCGTTCGTGATCGTCATCGTCGGCACCGTCGCTGCGATCCTGCTGCACACCTCGCCGGCAGTGTTCAAGCATGCGTTCAGCATCGTGCGCTGGGTCGTGCGTCCACCGCACAGCGACCGCCGCGAGCTGATCCAGCAGATCGTCGAGTGGAGCAACATCGCCCGCCGCCAGGGCCTGCTGGGCCTGGAATCGCAGGTGGAAGCACAGCAGGACCCGTTCCTGCGCAAGGGCCTGCAGCTGCTGGTGGACGGCGTCGAGCCCGAATCGATGCGGCACATGCTGGAAATTGAACTGGGCAGCCAGGAGCACCAGGACCAGGCCGGCGCCAAGGTGTTCGAAGCAATGGGCATCTATGCACCGACGCTGGGCATCATCGGTGCCGTGCTGGGCCTGATCGCAGTGATGAAGAACCTGGCCGACCCGAGCAAGCTCGGCCACGGCATCGCCGCCGCGTTCACCGCCACCATCTACGGCATCGCTTCGGCCAACCTGCTGTTCCTGCCGATCGCCGCCAAGCTCAAGAGTGTGATCTCGCACAACACGCGCGACCGCGAGATGGTCATCGAAGGCCTGATCTCGATCGCCCAGGGCGAGAACCCGCGCAACATCGAAACCAACCTCTCCGGCTTCCTGCACTGACATGGCCCGCCGCAAGCACCACGAAGAGCACGCCAACCACGAAGCATGGGCGATCCCCTATGCCGACCTGATGACGCTGCTGCTCGCCTTCTTCGTGGTCATGTATGCGATCTCCTCGGTGAACGAGGGCAAGTACCGGATCATGGCCGACGCGCTGACCGATGCCTTCGGTGGCGCACCGCGCACCATCAACCCGGTGCAGGTGGGCAACAAGCAGGTGCAGGGCGGCGGCTGGGACAGCCCCTCGGTGATCAAGTCCGGCACCAAGATCGGTCCCTCCGCGCCGGCGCCCTCGCACGACCCGACCCTGCTGCCGTCGATGGCCTCGCAGATGCGCATGCCGGTGTCAGTGCACAACCAGGAGCAGATCGCCCGTGCCGAGCGCCAGCTCAACACGATTGCCGATCGCCTCACCGCCGCACTGGCGCCGCTGATCGAGCGCGGCATGATCAGCGTGCGCCGCACCGAACTGTGGATCGAAGTCGAGATCAACAGCGATATCCTGTTCCCTACCGGCTCGGCCGCGCTGGACGTGCATGCGCGGCAGACCCTGGCCAGCCTGGCCGAGGTGCTGCGCGACGTGCCCAACAGCGTGCGCGTGGAAGGCCACACCGACAACGTGCCGATCGCCACCGCCACTTTCCCGTCGAACTGGGAACTGTCGGCCGGGCGCGCAGCCAGCGTAGTGCACCTGTTCGCCGACCAGGGCGTGCAGCCGTCGCGGCTGGCGATGGTCGGCTATGGCCAGTTCCGCCCGCGCGAAGAGAACGACAGCGCGCAGGGCCGCAACCGCAACCGCCGGGTGATGGTCATCATCCTGGCCGACACGTCGCACTCGGTGGATCCGCTCGGCCAGCGCCTGAACGCAGCCACCGGCGCCACCGACAGCACCGTCACCGAACAGGCCGCCGCAACTCCGGCCAGCGCCCCCACCTCCCCCATCGCACCGGTGAAGTTGCCGCCGGTGCCGGCTGGCAGCCGCGTCGGCGCCGCCGTTCCCCCGGCAATGAAGGAGTAATCCGATGCGCATCTGGGCAGTCGCCAACCAGAAGGGCGGAGTCGGCAAGACCACCACCACCCTCGCCCTCGGCCGCGGCCTGGCCGCACTCGGCCATCGCGTGCTGCTGATCGACCTCGATCCGCATGCCTCGCTCAGCCGCGCCTTCGGCGTGCCGGTGGACCCGCCGCCGGCCGGCGTGCTGGAGCTGTTCGGCACACCGCCAGCGGACCTGTCCGGCCTCTGCCATGCCAGCAACATCCATGGCCTGGACTACGTCTGCGCACAGTCGGCGCTGGCCACGCTGGAACGCCGCAGCGCCAACCAGCCCGGCCTCGGCCTGGCCCTGCAGAACGCGCTGGCGCGCCACCAGGGCCAGCACGACTACATCCTGCTGGACTGCGCACCCACCCTCGGCCTGCTGATGATCAATGCGCTGGCCGCAGCCGACCGTCTCATCATTCCCACCCAGGCCGAGCCCCTGGCCCTGCACGGCCTGGATGGCATGGTCCGCACCGGCGAGATGGTCGAGCGCTCGCGCCGCCGCCCGCTGCCGATCTCGATCCTGCCGACCCTGTTCGACCGCCGCACCCGCGCCGGCAACGAGTCGCTGCGCACCATGCAGGATCGCCACGGCAACCGCGTGTGGGAAGACGCCATTCCGATCGATACCCGCATCAGCAACGCCGCCGGGCTGACCCTGCCGAGCGCTGGCGAGGACTACCCGGGCCGTGGCCTGGCAGCCTACCGGCGCGCCTTGAACTGGATCCTCGGCGAGGATGCCCGCGCCCTGGAGCAGGCCGCATGAACAGTACCGGCATCCTCGACGAGTACCTGGACGAACTGCTGGGCGAGGCGATGGTCGCGCCGCCGCCTGCCGTTCTGCCGCCCGCAGGCGCCGGGCCAGGCCCGGCGATCGAAGCAGTCGCCGAACGCGAACCGACCTGGGACGACCTGCCGGCCGAAGTGATCTACGAAACCGAAACCATCGCCGCCACGCCGAGCGGGGACAGCGCTGCGCTGGAAGCCGCCTTCGAGAGCACCGCACCACCCACGCGCGAACCCACCTGGGATGACCTGCCCGCCGAGGTGATCTACGAAACAGAATCCGTCGCCGCCGCGCCAAGCCCGGACGACGCGGTGCTGGAAGCGGCCTTCGAGAGCGCTGCCGCCTCCGCTAGCGCTGGGCCGGGTCCGGCGGGAGAAGCGGTTTCCGAACGCGAGCCGACCTGGGATGACCTGCCTGAGGAAGTCATCCACGAAACCGCGCCGGCACCCGCCGTCGTTGCAAAAGCCGGTCCGGAACCTACCTGGGACGACCTGCCGGACGAGGTGATCTACGAGACCGATCCGGCGGACAGCCATCGCCTCGCCCACACCGACAGCCCCGGCCTGCAGGCCGCGTTCGAGGCGGCCGCCGGTGGCGAAGACGTAGCCACGCCACCGCCCGCCGTGGTCGCAGCACCGGTGGCCCCGACGGTTGCACCTGCAGCCCCGGCCCCGGCCGCGCGCACCGCCACTCCGCCGCCGCGCGTCGCCGCCGATGCCCCGGCAGGCAACCGTCCCGGCACCTGGCAGGAGCTGCAGGCGCAGGCCCACCAACCGGCCCGCAGCCCGCACCCGCAGAACCGACGCGCCGGCGAACGCACTTCGCGCTGGCTGCGCCTTCGCTGCGGCACCCAGGCCTATGCGCTGGAACTGCTGAAGGTACAGGAAGTGGTGCTGCCGGTGCCCCTGCTGCCGCTGCGTGGCACTGCAGCGGCCATGCTCGGCATCATGAACCTGCGCGGCCAGGTGGTCCCGGTGATGGACCTGGGCCTGCACCTGGGCGCGGCCGCCGCCGAGGACGACGCGCAGACCCGCATCGTGGTCCTGGAGGAGGACGGCGAGACCATCGGCCTGCGCGTGTCAGCGGTCGAAGATGTCGCCAACCTCACCGATTCGCAGATCGAACCGCCCGATACCGCGCGCATCTGCCAGATCTCAAACGACCTGTTCCGCGGCGTGGCCCGGGTCAGCCAGCGGCCGATGATCCTGCTCGACGCCACCCGGCTGTTGAGCTGAGCCGCCAAGAAAAAGGGGACGGAGGGCATTAAGTCGCAAGTGGCTCGGCGCTTTGCGCCGAAGCGGTCCCTGTCGGGGACGCAAGGAGTTGATCCGTTGGATCAACACCTTACGTCCCCACTGCGCGGTCGCCGTTGCAGAGGGCGCTGCAGTAGAGCCAGGTCGATTGCGACTTAATCCCCTCCGTCCCCTTTTCAACAGCGACCGCATCGACGCATCGCGTCGATTCTTCTAAAGAACCCCACCGGGGTGCCGTTATGGATCACGGAACCGTTTGTCCGGAGCAACGATGAGCACTGTCGAACTGGGTGGGGATCTCGGCATCGAGAGCAGCACCGAGCTCAAGAACCGCCTCGCCCCGCTGGTGGCGCAGGCAGGCGAGCTGACCCTGGATGCAAGCCAGGTCGCCCGCATCCACACCGCCGCCGTGCAGGTGCTGTGTGCATTCGTGCAGGCCCGCCGCGAGGCAGGCCTGGGCACCGGCTTCCACGGTTGCACCGCAACCTTCCGTGACGCCGCGCGCCTGCTGGGCGTCACCCAGGCCCTGGGCCTGGACGCAACCCATGACAACCTGAAATCTGTGGAGAACGCTGCATGAGCGCACGTATCTTGGTGGTGGACGATTCGGCGTCGATGCGCCAGATGGTGTCCTTCGCCCTCACCTCGGCCGGTTTTGCCGTCGAAGAAGCTGAAGACGGCGCGGTCGCGCTCGGTCGCGCCAAGGGCCAGCGCTTCAACGCGGTGGTCACCGACGTCAACATGCCGAACATGGACGGCATCGCGCTGATCCGCGAACTGCGCCAGCTGCCGGACTACAAGTTCACCCCGCTGCTGATGCTGACCACCGAATCGGCCGCCGACAAGAAGTCCGAAGGCAAGGCCGCCGGTGCCACCGGCTGGCTGGTCAAGCCGTTCAATCCCGAACAGCTGGTCGCCACCGTGCAGAAAGTGCTGGGCTGATCGCCCGGCGCCGCTCCCCCTCTTCGCTTCCGGATCACCACTGCCATGAGCATGGACCTGCAACGCTTCCACGCCACCTTCTTCGAGGAGAGCCGCGAAGGCCTCGATGCGATGGAGGCTGGCCTGCTGGCCCTGGAATCGGGGCAGCAGGACGCGGAGATCATCAATTCGGTGTTCCGCGCCGCCCACTCGATCAAGGGCGGCGCCGGCACCTTCGGCTTCGACGCGATCGCTGGCCTGACCCACGTGCTGGAAACGCTGCTCGATGAGCTGCGCGCCGGCAAGCGGGCCCTGGAAGGTCACGCCGTCGACGCCATGCTGTCCTCGGTGGACGTGCTGAGCGCCCTGCTGCGCGAAGCCGAGCACGGCCAGGCTGCCGATCCGGCTGCAGTCGCTGCAGTGAAGGCACGCCTGGAAGCGGTTCTTTCCGGCCAGGCCGCAGCGAGCGCCCCGGCGGCCGCGGCAGCCAAGGTGGACGATACGCCGGAAGCCTGGCAGATCGGCTTCACCCCGGCGCCGTCGCTGTTCATGAGCGGCAACGATCCATTGCGCATCATCCGCGAACTGGAACACCTCGGTTCGCTGCAGGTCGCTGCGCGCATGGAACGCCTGCCGGGCTTCGCCCAGCTTGATCCGCTCGAAGCCCATCTTGCGTGGGATCTGGGCCTGGTCGGCAAGGTGCCGCGCAGCAAGATCGAAGACACCTTCGCCTGGGTGCTGGACGATTGCGAGCTGGACATCCGTCCCGCCGCGCCGCCGAGCCTGGCCACCCAGGCGCCGGCCGCTGCGGCTCCCGCTCCGGTCGCAGCGGCACCGTCTGCACCTGCCGCGCCTGCCGCCAGCGGTGGTGCCAGCCAGAAAGCGGAAACCTCGATCCGCGTCAGCGTCGACAAGGTCGATGCGCTGATCAACCTGGTCGGCGAGCTGGTCATCACCCAGGCCATGCTCAAGCAGGTCTCGCATGCGCTGGACCCGGTCCACGCCGAGAGCCTGTTCGCCGGGCTGGACCAGCTTGAACGCAACACCCGCGACCTGCAGGAAGCGGTGATCGGCGTGCGCATGCTGCCGGTCGATGCGGTGTTCCGCCGCTTCCCGCGCCTGGTCCGCGACCTGTCCAGCCGCCTCGGCAAGCAGGTGCGCCTGCGCACCGTCGGCGAAGGCACCGAACTGGACAAGGGCCTGATCGAAAAGATCGCCGATCCGCTGGTGCACCTGGTGCGCAACTCGATCGACCACGGCCTGGAAATGCCCGACGTACGTCGCGGTGCAGGCAAGGATGAGACCGGCACGATCACGCTGGCGGCCTCGCATCAAGGCGGCCATATCGTCATCGAAGTCAGCGACGATGGCCGTGGCCTGGACCGCGCCAAGATCCTCGCCAAGGCCCACGAACGCGGCCTGGCCGTGCCGGACAACCCGACCGATTCGCAGGTCTGGGACCTGATCTTCCAGCCTGGCTTCTCCACCGCCGATGCGGTCACCGACCTGTCCGGGCGCGGCGTCGGCATGGACGTGGTCCGCCGCAACATCCAGGCACTGGGCGGCGAGGTGCAGATCGAAAGCAGCCTCGGTACCGGCACCCGCACGCTGATCCGCCTGCCGCTGACCCTGGCCATCCTCGATGGCATGACTGTGGCCGTGGCCGGCGAAACCCTGATCCTGCCGCTTGCCTACGTGCTTGAGGCATTGCAGCCGCAGCCCGAGGATATCCGCAGCATGGCCGGCGAAGGCCGCGTGCTGCGCGTGCGCGGCGAGTACCTGCCGATCCTGTCGTTGAGCGAGTACTACGGCTACGGCAACCGCGCACCGGGCAGCGAATCGCTGGTGGTGGTGGTGGAAGGCGATGGCCAGAAAATCGCGCTGGAAGTGGACGAACTGGTCGGCCAGCAGCAGGTGGTGGTGAAGAACATCGAGAACAACTACCGCCGTATCGGCGGAGTGTCCGGTGCAACCATCCTTGGCGACGGCCGCGTCGCGTTGATCGTTGACATCGGCGGACTGGTGCGCTCACTGCGGATGCCGCAGGCCGCCTGATCCACGCCGCATGCGGGTCATGGACCGCCGCCCTTCGGGGCGGCGGTTTTTGTTTGTGTGCTCCATTCCAGCCGGGGTCAGATCCCTTTTCAGGGAAAAGGGATCTGACCCCATCCCTTCTGTGAACTCCGTCGAGGCGATGGTTTCGCGCGCAACCACGTCATCCGAGCGCAAGCCCCGCCAGGACAGCACTTTCGCGCTGTCATCCCTACGCAACCGAATGTGATCTGCGTCCATAAAGTCCGCGCGGACGGCGCCGTTATTTCGCCTTGACGGTCGTCACCGAACCCCACCGGGCACCCCCGTTCGCTCTGCAACCACCCCCAAACCGGCGCACAGACGCCCGCACTCTGCCCACCTGGAGCACCCTGCATGAAGTGGTTCCAAGATCTGCCCATCGCCCGCAAGCTGGCCGTGGGGTTCACCCTCACCACCCTGATGACCGTCGTACTGGGTGCCTTTGCCCTGATCCGCCTGTCCGAGGCCAACGCGCAGTTGCGCGACATGGCTGGCAACGATATCCCCTCGGTCCAGCACCTGGGCGAGGCGCGCTCGCAGCTCGGCGAGTTCCGCACCTACGAACTGGCCCAGCTGAGCATGCTCGACCAGCCGGAAAAGGTGGCCGACTACAACAAGCGCATGAACGACACCGCCAAGGCCGTGCATGACGAACTGGCGGCGTACGCGGCGCTGCCGGCGCTGGACAAGGAGCGTGAACTGTATCGCGCAGCCAGCGCACAGCTCGACCGCTACTTCGCCGCCAACAACGCGATGCGCGACGCCGTGACCGCCGGTGACGGCGTCCTGGCGCGGCAGATCTCCGACGAACAGTCACGCCCGGCGCGTCGCGACCTGTTCGCTGCGATGAAGGCACTGGGCACCCACATCGCCGGCCAGATGGACCGCAAGATCGCCGACGCCAACGCCACCCACCGCACCAGCATGATTGCCATCATCGGCTGCATCGTGCTGCTGTCGCTGGTCGCTGCCGCGCTGGCCATCGTCATCTCGCGTGCAGTGACCGGCCCACTCGGCAAGGCCGTGCATGCCATCCAGGCCGTTGCCCGCGGTGATCTCAGCGTCAGCACCCAGGCCACCAGCAACGATGAAGCCGGCAGGATGCTCGCTGCCACCGCCGAGATGACGGCGATGCTGCGACGCTTCAGCGAGCAGACACAGCTGATGGCACAGATGCACGCTGGCCCGGACATCAGCCATCGCATCCCGGAAGATTTCCCGGGTGTCTACGGCCAGCTGGCCAACGGCATCAACACGGTGATCTTCGAGCACCTCGATGCGATCGTCGATGCCATTGAAGTACTCAACCAGTACGCCATCGGCAATCTGAGCCCGGATGCACGCCGCCTGCCCGGCAGCCGCGCGATCCTGCACGAATCCATGGACGCGGCCAAGGCCAGCCTGCTGGCCATCAATTCGCAGATCCAGCACCTGGCTGCGGCGGCCGCCGCCGGTGACTTCAGCCAGCGCGGCGACGCACAGCGGTTCCAGCACGACTTCAAGCTGATGATCGAGCACCTCAACACCATGATGCAGGTGGCTGACGGCAACCTCGGCCAGCTCTCGCAGCTGCTGCAGTCGATCGCCACCGGCGACCTGACCGCGCGCATGGAAGGCCAGTTCAATGGCGTGTTCGCCCGGATGCGTGATGATGCCAACACCACGGTCGCGCAGCTGACCCAGATCGTCGGCCAGATCCAGGCCAGCGCCTCCAGCATCACCCTGGCCGCAGGCGAGATCGCCTCGGGCAACAGCGACCTGTCGCGCCGGACCGAGCAGCAGGCCGCCAACCTGGAAGAAACCGCAGCCTCGATGGAGGAACTGACCTCCACTGTGCGCCAGAACGCCGAACACGCCCGCCAGGCCAACCAGCTCGCCATCGGCGCGCATGGCGTCGCCTCGCAGGGTGGCGAAGTGGTCGGCCAGGTGGTCACCACCATGTCCGCCATCGAAGCCTCGTCGAAGAAGATCGCCGAGATCATCAGCGTCATCGACGGCATTGCGTTCCAGACCAACATCCTGGCGCTGAATGCCGCCGTGGAAGCCGCGCGTGCCGGTGAACAGGGCCGCGGCTTCGCCGTGGTCGCCAGCGAAGTGCGCACCCTCGCCCAGCGCTCAGCCGCTGCCGCCAAGGAGATCAAGGGCCTGATCGACGACTCGGTCGGCAAGGTTGCCGAGGGCTCCAGCCTGGTCCACCAGGCCGGCAGCACCATGGGCGAGATCGTCGCCTCGGTGCAGCGTGTGACCGACATCATGGCAGAGATATCTGCGGCCTCGCAGGAACAGAGCGCGGGCATCGAGCAGGTCAACCAGACCGTGGTGCAGATGGACGAGACCACCCAGCAGAACGCCGCACTGGTGGAGGAAGCCACCGCCGCCGCACGTGCAATGGAGGATCAGGCCGTGCAGCTGGGTGAAGCCGTGGCCCGCTTCCGGCTGGCATCGCACGGCACGACGGCCATTCCGGCACGCCCGCTGGCGGCACCGGTACCGCGCCAGGTCGCAGCCGCCGCGCCTTCGGCAAAGCCGGCTTCCGCGCGCCCCCTGCGCAGCTCGACGGCGCAGCCGGTACTGGCCGCCGACGGCGACTGGCAGGAGTTCTGACAGAACCACGGGGTCAGATCCCTTTCCCGCAGGAAAGGGATCTGACCCCTTACGCGTAGAAAGTGATGCAAATCCCACTTCATAATCCGGTGCAGAGGCCGATATCCCCATCGAGCCTCGCGCCAACGCGTGCTGGCGCCCGCCCCTGACCGTAGATTCCATGTCCGACGGCAACGACACTGCAGTGCATGATGTCCACGCGGCCGACGCCGCTGACGAGCGCTTCCTGGTCCGCAATCCGCGCCAGCTGCGGCAGCTGCTGCGCTCGCTGATCGACCAGCGATCGTTGATCAACGCGCACATCGACGGCCGCGACCGTTCGTTCCCCACTGCGCTGCTCGACCTCGACGAAGACGAGGACTACCTGCTGCTCGATGGCAGCCCGCAGGAAGCTTCCAACCGCGCCGCCGAGCAGGCCGATCACCTGCTGTGCTTCGCCCAGCTCGAACGGGTGCTGGTGCGCTTCCGCCTGCAGGAACTGCAGCGCGTGGACAACGACGGCCACGTGGCCTTCCGCGCCCCGCTTCCGGAAGAACTGGTGCACCTGCAGCGCCGCGAGCTGTATCGGTTGGAGACGCCAGTCACTGATTCACCGCAGCTGCTGCTGCCACCCGGCGAAGCGCGGGCCGAAGCGCTGTCGATGCGGGTGGTGGACATCAGCGGTGGCGGCCTGGCCGTGGTGGTGCCCAATGACTGCGCGGCATTTGGTCTGCAGAAGCGCTATCCGGCGCAGCTGTCGCTGCCGGACGGCCCCGACCTGGACATCGCGCTGGTGGTCTGCAACCTGTTGCCCCAGCGCCAGCCCAACGGCATCGAGGTCAAGCGCGTGGGCATGCGCTTCGACAGCCTGCCGCGCGGCGCCGACAGCGCCATCCAGCGCTACATCTTCCGCATCGACCGCCAACGCAAGGCACGCCGCAACGGCGAGCTCTAAGGCCCGCCCAACAGGTAGTGCCGGCCGCTGGCCGGCAACGTCGCGACAATGCGGGTACGGCCATTGCCGGCCAGCGGCCAGCACAACCGATCTCCGGTGGATCCACGCCATGCGTGGATGCCTTTCCCCGGGCACCTAAAGTCCCCCCCGGCGGAGCCGATATCGAGCCTGACACCGGGACTTCCGGCAGAACCAGGACCCCTCGATGAACGACAAGACCAGCTCCGCCGCCAGCACCGGTGGCGAATTCCTCAGCTTCACGCTTGGTGACGAGCACTACGGCGTGGATATCCTCAAGGTGCAGGAAATCCGTGGCTATGATGCGGTTACCCGCGTGCCGGATGCCCCGGACTACATCAAGGGCGTGATCAACCTGCGCGGCACCATCGTCCCGGTGATCGACCTGCGCCTGAAGCTGCGCCTGGACAACGCCCGCTACGATGCCTTCACCGTGATGATCGTGCTGAACGTGGAAGACCGCGTGGTCGGCATCGTTGTCGACAGCGTCTCCGACGTGATCCCGCTGTCGGCCGAGCAGATCCGACCGACCCCGGAATTCGGTGCCGCCGTCGACACCCGCTTCATCTCCGGCATCGGTACCCACGACGATCGCATGCTGATCCTGCTGGACATCGAGACCCTGCTCGACAGCGCCGACATGGGCCAGGCCACCCTCGCCGAAGACGTCGCTGCCTGAGCAACCGGAACTGCTTCACGTTCCAGTCACGAAACCCTTCAGTTCCCTTCGGCGGTGCCGATAGGGGGACAGAAGCCGGTCGCGCAGGAGCGCGCAGGACCGGCCCGATCGTTACCATCCCCGGAGATACCCTCGATGAAGTCCCTGTTTGCGTTCGTCTCGGCCGCTGTCCTGGCCACCACCGCCGCCTCCGCTTTCGCCCAGTCGGCCGACATGATCCCGCCGGAAATGGCGCCGCGTTCGGTCGGCAAGGACGGCATGGTCTGTGGCAAGGTTGAAAAGGCCCGCTACGCAGAAGGTTCCGAAGGCCAGCCGACCTTCCTGTACATGGGCGGTGCCTTCCCGCGCCACACCTTCTCGGCCCGCATCGCCGGCGAGAACCGCGGCAAGTTCTCCTTCCCGCTGGAAACCCTGGAAGGCAAGACCGTCTGCGTGATCGGCAAGATCCAGCGCGACGCCTCGCGCGCGGAAATCGAAGTCAGCTCGCCGGCTGGGCTGAAGCTGGCCAACATCAAGTAATCCGCTGTCCGTCGAACTACGCCGGACCTGGTGCCGGCGTGGTTTCTGCTGCAACCGCGCCCGATGCCCGGGCGCGTCTGCCTTAGGAGCTCGCAACGCCCATGCCGTGGATCAACAACCTGAAACTGATGCCGAAGCTGCTGCTGACCTTCGGCGTCCTCCTGCTGGTGATGCTGCTGCAGGGCATCGTCGCCTATCGCGGCCTGCATTCGCTGAACAACGTCACCACCGAGCTGGCCGGTTCACGCATGGAAAGCATCCGCCTCGCCGGCGAGATGCGCGGCATGCTGGGCGAGTACCGCAATGCCGCCTACCAGCAGTTGATCCGCGCCAGCGACGACGTCAAGGCCGATGCGCGCAAGCAGGCCGCCGACCTGCGCACCAGCATGGACAAGTCGATCAAGGACTATCCGAAGCTGGTCGATAACGCACAACAGAAGAAGCTGTTCGACACCTTTGCCAAGGAATGGAAGGATGCCCTGGCGTCCTATGACAGCGTCACCGAGATGCTGGAACTGGACCTGCCGGACGACGCCATCGATACCTTCGTCGGCGAAACCCGTACCAAGCACCGCAAGGCTGCATCGGCGCTGGAAGCGCTGATCGCCGAAGACAACCGCCTCGCCCGCGCCTCGCGCGAAGAGGCCGCTTTCACCTATTCCGCCTCGGCCGTGCTGACCGTGATCGCCCTGCTGGGCGGCGCCGCGCTCGGCCTGGTGCTGGTGTGGCTGTTCGCACGCGCACTGGTCGGCAGCGTGCGTGGCGCCGTCTCGGTCGCCAACGACGTCGCCGGTGGCAAGCTCGATGGCCATATCGACGTCAGCCGCCAGGACGAAGTGGGCGAACTGATGCAGGCCATGCAGCGCATGCAGCGCGACCTGCGCGAGCGCATCGAAACCGACCAGGCCGTCGCCCGCGAGAACCTGCGCATCCGCACCGCGCTGGACTACAGCTCGACCGGCGTGTACCTGACCGACACCAGCAACACCATCGTCTACAGCAACCGCGCCCTGCAGCAGACCCTGAGCCAGTACCAGGACGAAGTGCGCCGCGACCTGCCGGACTTCGACGCCCAGGCCTCGCTGATCGGCAAGCCGGTCACCGTGCTCGAGCACCGTGGCGAGATGGACCAGACCCTGCTGGGCAACCTGAAGGCGCACGGTGTCGCGCGTCGCCCGATGCAGTACGGCGATGCCCAGTTCGCCCAGGTGGTGTCGACCATCCGCAATGAAGGCGGCGACACCGTCGGCTACGTGGTGGAATGGCGCGACCGTACCCAGGAAGCGCAGGTTGAAGCGGAAGTGGCCCGCGTGATCGCCCAGGCCGCCGCCGGCGACCTGTCCGGCCGCATTGACGCCACCGACAAGGAAGGCTTCTTCCTGCAGCTGGCGCAGCAGATCAACGGCCTGCTGGACGCCAACGCCGGCAGCATCGAGCAGATCTCCGGCCTGCTTGCGGCACTGTCGCAGGGCGACCTGACCGTGCGCATGCACGGCGACTACCAGGGCGTGTTCGCGCGCATGCGTGACGATGCCAACGCCACCGCCGCGCAGCTGAGCGAGATCGTCACCCGCATCAAGCAATCCAGCCGCGCGATCAGTTCGGCCGCCGGCGAGATCGCCTCGGGCAACAGCGACCTGTCGCGCCGGACCGAGCAGCAGGCCGCGAACCTGGAAGAAACCGCGGCCTCGATGGAGGAACTGACCTCCACCGTGCGCCAGAACGCCGAACACGCCCGCCAGGCCAACCAGCTCGCCATCGGCGCGCACGGTGTCGCCTCGCAGGGTGGCGAGGTCGTCGGCCAGGTGGTCACCACCATGTCCGCCATCGAAGCCTCGTCGAAGAAGATCGCCGAAATCATCAGCGTCATCGACGGCATCGCGTTCCAGACCAACATCCTGGCACTGAACGCCGCCGTGGAAGCCGCGCGTGCCGGTGAACAGGGCCGCGGCTTCGCCGTGGTTGCCAGCGAAGTGCGCACCCTCGCCCAGCGCTCGGCCGCCGCCGCCAAGGAGATCAAGGGCCTGATCGACGACTCGGTCGGCAAGGTCAACGATGGCTCGGCGCTGGTGCACAAGGCCGGCGCCACCATGGGCGAGATTGTCGCCTCGGTGCAGCGCGTGACCGACATCATGGCCGAAATCTCCGCGGCCTCGCAGGAACAGAGCGCCGGCATCGAGCAGGTCAACCAGACCGTGGTGCAGATGGACGAAACCACCCAGCAGAACGCCGCGCTGGTGGAAGAAGCCACCGCCGCCGCACGTGCGATGGAAGAACAGGCCGGCCACCTCAGCGAGGCCGTGTCGATCTTCGTGGTGGACGAAGCCGATACCGTGGTTGCCCCGCCGCGCACCGCTGCCCCGGCCCCGCGTCCGGCTGCACCGGCAGCACCGGCTCCGGCTGCCCCGCCCGCCCGACGCACGGCGGGTGGTCGCCCGATGGCCACCGAACTGGCCGATGGGGACTGGCAGGAATTCTGATGCCTGCCTGACCTGATCTGCGAGAACGCCCTGGCCCTGTGCTGGGGCGTTTTCGTTTACGGGGTATCGGGTATCCAGCCAACGGCGAAGCCCCTCGGGGTGGGTCGCGAAGCGCTGCGGATTTCCTTCGTTTGGGCCGGGAGGGTGGGTTGCGCAGGGGACGCCGTTAACCCGTCCTTGGGGGCTTGGCCGCGGCATCCATGCCGCGGACACCCCTGCGCAACCCACCCTCCCGGCCACGGACACTTCCCGTGCGTGTCCACCCCGGATTGAAGAAAGAAGAGCAAGAGCAAGGGCAACAGCCGCCTTGCTACCGGGGTCAGATCCGTTTTCCGCAGGAAAACGAATCTGACCCCTCTTTCCACTTGGAAACCCAACGCTCTTGCCGTCCGCCGAAGTGAAGCGCTGGCGGGCCTGGGCCGGGGTGGGCAGGCAGGACCGTTGGCGCCATGGGCCCGAGGCATGCCTCGGGCGGGTTGGGCAGGACGGCCAACCCCGGTCTTGCCGCGTACGCAGGACTGCGCACACGAGCAAGGCGCCATCGAGCCCCCAAGGGTGAGGGCGCTTTGCTTGCGAAGCACTGCTTCGCAAGCGGCCGAACGCCCAGCCGCCAGCGGCTGGGCCGGACCCCGGAGTGAAGTGACCCCCGGGAGTTGGACATCAGATCCAACCCCGAGGGATACATGAACGGATACGACGCGCGTTTCAAACTGCAGGTCGCCAAAGAGGCCTGCAAGACCTCCACATCGGTCAAAGCCGCTGCTCGTCGCTACGGCCTGGAGTTCTCCACGGTCAGGCGCTGGGTGGCGACCTATCG